>NZ_JBFTND010000082.1:0-29576 GCF_056397305.1 Cupriavidus sp. 05N40 | reverse complement strand
GCCGGCCTTTGCGCCGATGGCTGTCGCGCCGCCGCCGGCACCCGCCGCGCCGCGTGCCCAGCCCGCTCCGGTCGCGCCCGTGGCGCCCATTGCACCGGTTTCCCCGCCCGCCCCGGCGCTCGCCATACAGGCTCCGCGCTTCGCGCAGCGCTCTGCCCAGGCCACGCCGGGCGAGACGGCGCGCGCGCGCGCACAGCTCGCAGGCGCGCTGACGATGAACGTACGGGAGGATCCGCAGCTGGCGGTGGAACGCCTGATGCCCGAAGTGCCGGGCGCGGACCAGGCCAGCGGCGCGCCGCTGGCGCTGCGCATCACGGCGGCAGCGCCGGGCAGCCCCGAGATCCGGGCCTGGGTCGAGCGGCTATGGCAGGCGGTGCCGGCGCCGCGGCGCCCGCCGCTGCCCTATGCGGTGCAGGCCGACAGCACACTGCCGCCGGAAACCTTGCGCATCGAACGCATTGCCGACAGCGCACGCTGAGCGCAGGGGCCAAAGCCCGCGCAATGCGCAGGCAATCAGGGGAGTCAGCCCTGCGCGCCCTCAGCCAGTCCGCCGCCCAGCGAAGTGATCACCGCCAGCAACTGCTCGCGCAGCCAGCGGTTGGCACCGTCGTTCTCGCCGCCGCCGTGCCAGTACAGATGCAGCTCCAGCGAAGGCACCTTGAACGGCAGCGACAGCAGCCGGTTGGCGTAGGGTTCGTTGGCGATGCGCGCATAGCGCAGCGGCAGCGTGGCCAGCAGGTCGGTGCAGCTCACCACCCGGCAGGCCCCGGCATAGTGCTGGCAACGCAGCCGCACCCGGCGCGTCAAGCCCATGCGGTGCAGGGCCTGGTCCTCCAGTCCCGCGCCGCGCCGGCGCGAAGACACATGCACGTGCTCGGCAGCCAGGTAGCGCTCCAGCGTCAGCTCCTTCTTCACCAGCGGATGGTCGCGGCGGGCCAGCACCACCATCGGGTCCGCCATGAACGGGGCATGGTGGATGGCAGGTGAAACCGGCAGCAGGATATCGATGGCGGCGTCGAGCGTGCCAGCCAGCAGTTCGGACTCCATCTCGCGCCGGTCGAAGCGAATCGCGGCGATTTCCACCTGCGGCGCCATCGCGGTCACCCGCGTCATCAGCGGCGGCAGCAGCGTGGATTCCAGCGCGTCGCGCATGCCGATGGTGAAGCGGCGCACGGTGGCGGCCGGATCGAAGTGCGGCGTATCCTGCAGCGTGCGCGCGAACGACTGCAGGGCGGCGCGGACCTCGGCCGCCAGCGAGCGCGCCAGTGGCGTGGGCGCCATGCCCTGGCCGCGCCGCTCGAACAGCGGGTCGTCGAACAAGGTGCGCAGGCGGCCCAGCGCATGGCTCACGGCGGGCTGCGTCAGGTTGAGCTGGCGCGCAGCCGCGGTGATGCTGCCTTCGCTGTAGATGGCGTCGAACACCACGAAGAGATTGAGGTCGATCSGGGAGAGCTGCATGGCGGTGATTCTGGCATGGAATGCATCATATTGATACTGGCAAATCCAGAAAATTCATTTTTCTAATTATATGGATTGCGGTACAGTCCTCTCCAGTCGGCGCGGACCGCGTCCGCCAGGACCGGGAACGGCTCCCGGCACTCATTCAGAGGTGGAGGAGACAACATGCAATTCGAGTACACGCCCAAGGTCAAGGAAATGCAGGCCCGCCTGCTGGCCTTCTTCGACAAGCACATCTATCCGAACGAGAAGCGCTTCTACGCGGAGATCCAGGCCAACCGCCAGGCCGGCAACGCCTGGGTCCCGACCAAGGTGATCGAGGAGCTCAAGCCGCTGGCCCGCGAAGCCGGCCTGTGGAACCTGTTCCTGCCCCACTCGAAGCGCGCGCCGGAAGGCCTGTCCAACCTCGAATACGCGCCGCTGTGCGAGATCATGGGCCGGGTGCCCTGGTCGGCCGAGGTATTCAACTGCGCCGCGCCCGACACCGGCAACATGGAAACCCTGGAGCGCTACGCCTCCGAGGAACTCAAGGACCGCTGGCTGGAGCCGCTGCTGCGCGGCGAGATCCGCTCGGCCTTCCTGATGACCGAGCCGGACGTGGCTTCGTCGGACGCCACCAATATCTGCTGCAGCATCGATCGCGACGGCGACGAATACGTGATCAACGGCACCAAGTGGTGGTCGTCGGGCGCGGGCGATCCCCGCTGCCAGGTCTACATCGTCATGGGCAAGACCAATCCGGATGCCGGCCGCCATGAGCAGCAATCGATGATCGTGGTGCCGGCCGATACCCCGGGCATCACCATCAAGCGCTTCCTGCCCGTGTTCGGCTACGACGACGCGCCGCACGGCCACATGGAAATCGAACTGAAGAACGTGCGCGTGCCGGCCGCCAACATCCTGCTGGGCGAAGGCCGCGGCTTCGAGATCGCCCAGGGCCGCCTCGGCCCGGGCCGCATCCACCACTGCATGCGCAGCATCGGCGTGGCCGAGCGCGCGCTCGAACTGCTGTGCAAGCGCAGCCTGGCCCGCGTTGCCTTCGGCAAGCCGGTGGCTGCGCAGGGCGTGACGCGCGAGCGCATCGCCGAAGCCCGCTGCGAAATCGAGATGGCGCGCCTGCTGACGCTCAAGGCCGCCTACATGATGGACACCGCCGGCAACAAGGTGGCCAAGGCCGAGATCGCCATGATCAAGGTGGTCGCACCCAATATGGCGCTCAAGGTAATCGACTGGGCCATCCAGGTGCACGGCGCCGCCGGTGTCTCCGACGATTTCCCGCTGGCTTCGTGGTGGGCGCACCAGCGCACGCTGCGCCTGGCCGACGGTCCGGACGAGGTGCACCGCAACGCCATCGCCAAGCTGGAACTGGCCAAGCACATGAGCATCAACCCGAACGAGATCGACATGCCGGTGACGCGCGGCTTCTGAGCCCCGCATCCGCCACGGCAGGGCCACCCCTGCCGGCAATATGGAAACGCGCAGCCCGTCTGCGCGTTTTTTTCTTCTGTGCTTAAATCGCCCGGTTCRCCACCTCAGTGCTTGATGTGGCAGCCCAACGTCCGCGCGATCGCAGCAATCGCAGCGATCGCAGCCAGGAGAACTTCCCCGATGATCGACGTCTATTCCTGGGCCACGCCCAACGGCCACAAGATCCATATCATGCTCGAGGAGTGCGGCCTCGAGTACAAGGTGCACCCCGTCAACATCGGTGCCGGCGACCAGTTCACGCCCGACTTCCTCGAGATCAGCCCGAACAACAAGATCCCTGCCATCGTCGATCCCGACGGCCCGGACGGCCAGCCCATCTCGCTGTTCGAGTCCGGCGCGATCCTGCTCTACCTGGCCGGAAAAACCGGCAGGTTCCTGCCCGAAGACGTGCGCGGGAAATACGATGCGCTGCAATGGCTGATGTTCCAGATGGGCGGCGTGGGCCCGATGCTGGGCCAGGCGCACCATTTCCGCATGTACGCGCCCGAGAAGCTGGAGTACGCCATCAACCGCTACACCAACGAAGCGCGCCGCCTGTACGGCGTGATCGACAAGCAACTGTCGGCACATCCGTGGCTGGCCGGCGAGACGTATTCGGTGGCAGACATCGCCACCTTCCCCTGGCTGCGCAGCTGGCAGAACCAGGGCGTGGAACTCGACGACTATCCGCACCTCAAGCGCTGGTTCAACGAGATTGCCGAGCGCCCCGCCGTCAAGCGCGGCGTCGAGGTGCTGGCCAGTGCGCGCAAGCCCATCCGCGACGAGAAGGAAAAGGAAATCCTGTTCGGCGCGACGCAATACCAGCGCCGCTGAGCCGCCGAAGCCACCGGCCCGGCGTCACCGGGCCCGGCCATCGGCACTCAGTGCAGCGACACCGCCTGCGCCGCCGTGCTGCCTGCGCGCACGGGCTCGCCCATCGGGCCCTGCAGGCAGCACAGCAGGCTGGCCACGGGCTGAAGGGCATCGATGCGATAGCCCTCTTCCGGATCCGGAGCGAACACCATGCCGGGCTGCAGGTAAGCCACCTGGCGCTCGGCGTGCGGCCAGGGCGAATACCACTGCAGGCATAGCGTGCCCTCGTGGCATGCCGCCCAGTTCAGGCCGCCCGCGCGCAGCCGCTCCGCCCATTCCGGCTCGCCTTCGGCAATCGCCACGAAGGCTGCATTCAGTCGCGGCGGCATGCAGGCATCGGCTGCCCTGGCGCCCTGCCCCGGACGCCAGCGCTCCGACTGCCCCGCGGCAAACGCATCGAAACTGCTCGTCAGCCCGGCCCCCACCAGGCCCACGGCTTGCGGGTCCAGCACCGTGCGGATCAGCACGCTGTCTTGCAGCACCGCGAGCTGCAGGCGCTCGCCCTGGCGGATCGCATACACGCCGCCCGCCGACAGCAGCACCGGCGCGCCGCCCGCCGGGGTCACCTTCACCGTACCGCACAGGCAGGCCCACCACTCGGCCCGCGCCGTGACGATCCCGGGCTGCGCGGCACCCTGCGGCAGGAACACGTAATCGCCGCTGCTGCCGAGCCCGGCGGCCTCCGGCACCACCCTCACCTGCAGGCCGACACGCAACGCCGAAGCACCCCCGCCGGCCAGGATCTCGCCCCGCATCTGCGCGTCGAACAAGGAAAAAATACGCATGACACCCCCTTTTCCGCGTAATGGAAAAATGCCGTCCGCGTTTCCCGGGGGTTGTCGCTTCCTGACGTGCCGCTGCCTGGCCCGCCGGCTCTCCTGTATGCCGGCCAGTTTTTCGTATCAACCAGACATGCTTCGGCTGTCATCATCGGCGACCTGGCCCCGACAGCCAGCGCCGACACCCGAGGCTTACGCGCCGCGGGCAAACTCCCCAAGTGCCAGCCGGCCTCCGGCCGATTACACTCCCATTACAATTGGGTGTATTTGAAAGAAATTAGCCGGCAGTATCCGATATTTTTGCCGGCGTTCAAGCCTGATACTCATGGTGCGTCATACTATAAGGCGTCGATCCAAAGAGGTCAAACCCTTAGCCTCGCTTCGTTCTCTTTCACGAGTCAGGCCATGATCGGTGATCCTCTCAAGCTCTTCGGGCTGCACCTGGCGGAACTGCGCAGGCAGCGCGGCTGGTCGCAGGAAAAACTCGCCCTCGAAAGCGGCATGGCCCGCTCCTACCTCAGCGGCATCGAGCGGGGCGTGCGCAATGTGTCCCTGGTGAATATCTGCGCGTTGTCCGGGACGCTGGGCGTGCATCCCGCGGAGATGCTGAACTTCGCCGGCGGCAAGGGTGAAGGCAGCACGCTGGTGCTCGAGCAGCGCTGCGCGGAGTTCAATATCACCCCTGCCCAGCGCGTGACGGTACGGCACATGGCCCTGATGAACGATACCGAGCAGGACGCCATCGCTTCAGTGGCGCGCGTGATCGCGGCGAGGGCGGCACAGCAGATGTGATCCGGGCGGCGTCATCGCCGCCGGGCCCTAGGCCGCCAGCAGTTCGGCGAAGCGCGCCGCATCGAGGTTGGCCCCGCACAACACCAGCGCCACCTTCTTGCCCTCCAGCCTCTCGCGCAGCGGTCCCAGCAAGGCTGCGGTGGAAACCGCGGTAGCCGGCTCGGTCGCCAGCTTCATGTCGCGGTAGAGGATGCGCATGGCGGCCCGGATGGCCTCGTCCGACACCCGCACCATGCCGTCGACGAAACGGCTGCACACACCGAAGCTGTAGTCCAGCGCGTAGGGCGCCCCGAGACTGTCGGCGACGGTATTCACGCGTGCCAGCACCTGCGGCCGCCCTGACTCGAAGCTGCGCGTCATGGCATCGGCACCTTCGGGCTCGACGCCATAGACCCGGCAGGCCGGATTGATCTGCTTGACCGCGGCGGCGATGCCCGCGCACAGGCCGCCGCCGCCCACCGGCACCACCACCGCATCGAGCCCCGGCACCTGGCGCATCAGTTCCAGCCCCACGGTGCCCGTGCCCTGCGCCACCAGCGGGCCGTCGAACGGGTGGATCATGGTGCGGCCCTCCTGCACCGCCAGTTGCTGCGCGTGATCGAAGGCCGCATGCACGTCCGGGCGCAGCACCACTTCCGCACCCCACTCCCTGCAGGCCGCCACGCGCGCCGGGCTGGCGCTCGCTGGCATCACCAGCCTGGCCCCCACGCCCTCCACCATGGCGGCATAGGCCACTGCCATGGCATGGTTGCCGGCACTGGCCGCCACCACGCCGCGTCTGCGCGCCGCGGCATCGAGGCRCCCCATGCCGTTGAGCGCGCCGCGCAGCTTGAAGGTGCCGGTCTGCTGGAACAGCTCCATCTTGAGCCACACCTCGGTGGCCGGACCGAACTGGCCCATGGCGCCGGTCTGCCAGCGCCACACAGGGGTTTCGAGCACCTTGCCGCGCAGGTAGCGCGCGGCATCCTGGATTTCGGCAAGGACGGGATAGCTGGCGTGCGCGCGCAGCTCGGGAAGATCGGACATCGGGGGTTCTCCATCGCATCGTGAAATCGCGCGCAGGCCGGTTGGCGTGCGCGGTCGGACGAACCACGGGCCACCGAGCACCAGCCAAAGCCGCAGCTCAGCGACCCCGGATAATTCGAATGATGGAGAAAGCGAAGGAAGAAAAGACGTGGAACGCCGAAGACATGGCCGCTGCGCGCGGCAGCCCTGCGCCCGCGCGTGCAGCGGCGCCACCGGCATCGGTGTCGCGGCACAGCGAAGAAAGGGCGAAGGAGGCGGACGTCATGGACGGGCCAGTATGCCACAAGGCGTCAGCGGTGCAAATGCGACAACGTCGCCGCCCGCGTAGAATGCGCTGGGTTTTCCCTCTTGCACCGTTGCCATCCCCGCGGAGAACGTCATCCCGATGCCAGATGCCAGCAAGCCTGCCAGCGCGAAATCGCTGGGCCAGCGGAACTACGAGCAGTTCGCCGCGCGCTACGCGGCCGCCGTCCCGACCAAGCCCCACAACGCGCTCTACGAGCGCCCCGCCACGCTCTCGCTGCTGCCCGACGACATGCGCGGCCTGCGCGTGCTGGATGCCGGCTGCGGCCCCGGCCTCTTCAGCGAGATCCTGGCCGGACGCGGCGCCAGCGTGCATGCCTTCGACGTGACCCCGGAGATGGTCGTGCTGGCGCGCCAGCGTACCGCCGGCCTCGATGTGGACGTGCGCGCAGGCAACCTCGAGCAGCCGCTGCACTGGCTGGCCGATGCCAGCTTCGACGTCGTAGTGTGCCCGCTGGTGCTCGACTACATCGAAGACTGGGGGCCGGTGTTCGCTGAGTTCCACCGCGTGGCACGCCCCGGCGCGCTGCTGGTGTTCTCCGCCGGCCACCCGATCGATGCGTGGCGGCTGTGGGGCGACGGCAACTACTTCGAGACCGAAGCGTTCGCCCTGCCATGGAAGGGCTTCGGCGAGCCCGATCCGGTGATCGACAGCTACCGCCGCCCGCTGTCCGGCTTCCTCAACCCGCTGACGCAAACCGGCTGGATCTTCGACACCCTGCTCGAGCCACGGCCACTCGATGCCATGCGCGAGGTCAATCCCCGGCTGCACGCGTGGCTGTCGCGCGCGCCTTGCTTCCTGTGCGTGCGGGCGCGGCGCGGCTGAGCGAGGCTACACGCCGAGCATGCCCTGGCGCTCGATGAACGCGATCACTTCGTCCAGCCCCTGCCCGGATTTCACGCTGCCCATCACGAACGGACGCGTGCCTCGCATCTTGCGCGCATCGCTTTCCATCACGTCGAGGTTGGCGCCCACGTAGGGTGCCAGGTCGGTCTTGTTGATCACCAGCAGATCCGACTTGGTGATGCCGGGGCCGCCCTTGCGCGGGATCTTCTCGCCGCCGGCCACGTCGATCACGTAGATGGTCAGGTCCGACAGTTCGGGGCTGAAGGTGGCGGCCAGGTTGTCGCCGCCGGATTCGATAAAGACGATGTCGGCATCGGG
The DNA here is from genome assembly GCF_056397305.1 of Cupriavidus sp. 05N40. NCBI lineage: Bacteria > Pseudomonadati > Pseudomonadota > Betaproteobacteria > Burkholderiales > Burkholderiaceae > Cupriavidus > Cupriavidus sp. 05N40. The sequence goes on along the minus strand of NZ_JBFTND010000082.1, from coordinate 21,713 downwards.
GAATTTCGCCAGCATGCGGTCGACCGCCTCGAGGTTGATCGAGGCATCCTCGCGGATGGCGGTATGCGGGYAGCCGCCGGTCTCCACGCCCATGATGCGCTCGGCCGGCAAGGCGCCCGAGATGGTCAGCAGGCGCTGGTCTTCCTTGGTGTAGATATCGTTGGTGATGGCCACCAGGTCATAGCGCTCGCGCATGGCCTTGCACAGCATCTCCAGCAACGTGGTCTTGCCGGAGCCGACGGGGCCGCCCACGCCGACGCGCAGCGGGGGATTCTTCTTGGTACGGGCCTGGGTCATGACGGGGATCTTGTATCGGTGAAGGTTGGGCGGCCGCCGCGCGAGCACGCCGGCGCGCGGCGCTCAGGAACGGAACAGCCGGGAATACTGGGTCTCGTGCCGGGCCGACAGCAGGCCCAGCATCGGGGAAAACGTCGATAGCAACGGCGGATCAGCATCGGCGCGGCGCACCGCCTCGCCGACCGTCTCCATCACCGAGGCATGCAGGCGGCGCAGGATATGCTGGCCGGCCACCTGGCCCAGCGGCACGGCCTTGAGCGCGGCGGCCACCTGGTTCTCGGCCCAGCTGAAGCAATAGGCCGCCAGCCCGTCGCGCTCGTCCACGTCAAGCGCCGCGCACGCCGCGGCAAACGCGGTGGGCAGGCATGCCGGCGCCAGCGCGGCGAGCTGCGCCCGCAATCCGGCGTCGCCCCACTCCATCTGCGCCACCAGCCGCGCCAGCGACCAGCCCATCTGCTCCGTCTCCAGCCGCAGCTCCGCGCTCTCGCGCGTGGCGTGGAACCAGTCGTTCCAGTGCGCCACGCCGGCGGCGTCGCGCGCGCGCCATGCGCGAAACAGCAGCAGCCAGACAGGTGCCTCGCACTGCGCCTGCACATCGAGCAGGTTGCTGCGCACCCACTGCTCGGCGCTGCCGGCATCATGCACCAGGCCGCAATCGATGGCCGCCTCCAGCCCCTGCGAATAGCTGAAGCCGCCGATCGGCAGCGCCGGCGAAGCCAGGTGCAGGAGGGAGATCAATTGAGAGAGCTGGGTCATGGTGATGCCGGTCGCGCCCTAGGCGCGGGAAGCCGGCCGCTCAATGCTTGTGCCCGCAATGCTCGTCATGCACATGGTGCTCGTGATCGTGTGCGTGCGAGTGATCGTGCGCATGCGCATGGGAGCGGCCGTGATCGTGATCGTGATCGTGGCCATGATGCTCATGGAATACCGCCTGCGCCGCCGCATAGTCTTCGGCGAACGTGGCGTCGTGTCCATGCTTGTGGCCGCCGCCGTAGGCGCCCGCCTCCGGCTCGAACGGCAGCTCGGCGCGCGCGGCCTGCACGCCCAGGCGCGCCAGCATGTCGGCCAGCACCGGGTCGTATTCCAGGCGCAGGTAGTCGCGCCCCACCTCCACCGGCGTGTGCCGGTTGCCGAGATGATAGGCGGCACGCATCAGCGCCCGCGGATCGCTGGCGCCTACCTGCAGCACCGATTCCGCCGCGGCCAGCACTTCGACGAAGATGCCGCCGTCGGTGACCAGCAGGTCGCCGCCGCGCAGCACCGTGCCGCGCGGCAGGAACAGCGCCACTTCCTCGCCGTTGTCCAGCGTGGCGCGCAGGCGGCTCTTGCTGCGCTCGGCGAAGGGCAGCACCAGCTTGGGCGCGCGGCGCACCAGCACGGCGGCGATGCCGTGCGGTGCGCTGAGGTGTTTGTCGATCTTTTGCAAGGCGGGCTCGGGACGGGAACTCAGAACAGGAAATAGCGCTGCGCCATCGGCAGCACGGTGGCCGGCTCGCACATCAGCAACTGGCCGTCGGCGACGACCTGGTAGGTCTCGGGATCGACCGTGACGTGCGGCTGCCAGTCATTGTGCACCATGTCGCGCTTGCTCACGGTACGCGTGCCGCGCACCGCGCAAAGCGTCTTCGACAGCCCGTAGCGCCCGCCCACGTCGGCCGCCAGCGCGGCCTGCGAGACGAAGGTCAGCGACGACTTGTGCAAGGCGCGGCCGGCTGCCGCGAACATCGGGCGGTAGTGCACCGGCTGCGGCGTGGGGATCGACGCGTTGGGGTCGCCCATGGCGGCCGCGGCAATCATCCCGCCCTTGAGGATCAGGCTCGGCTTGACGCCGAAAAAGGCCGGCTTCCACAGCACCAGGTCGGCCCACTTGCCGACCTCGACCGAGCCCACTTCGCGCGCGATGCCGTGGGTGAGCGCGGGGTTGATGGTGTACTTGGCGATATAGCGCTTGACGCGGAAGTTGTCGTGCCCGCCGCGCGCGTCATCGGGGTCGCCGGGCAGCTTGCCGCGCTGCGCGGCCATCTTGTGCGCGGTCTGCCAGGTGCGGATGATGACCTCGCCCACGCGGCCCATGGCCTGCGAGTCGCTGGAGATCATCGAGAACGCGCCGAGATCGTGCAGGATGTCCTCGGCGGCAATGGTCTCGCGGCGGATGCGGCTTTCGGCGAAGGCGATGTCCTCGGCGATGGACGGGTCCAGGTGGTGGCACACCATCAGCATGTCGAGGTGTTCGTCGAGCGTGTTGATCGTGTACGGCCGCRTCGGGTTGGTCGACGAAGGCAGCACGTTGGCCTCGCCGCACACCTTGATGATGTCGGGCGCATGGCCGCCGCCCGCGCCTTCGGTGTGGTACGTATGGATGGTGCGGCCCTTGAACGCGGCCACGGTGGCCTCGACGAAGCCGGCCTCGTTGAGCGTGTCGGTGTGGATCGCCACCTGCGTGTCGGTGGCATCGGCCACGCTCAGGCAGGTGTCGATGGCCGCGGGCGTGGTGCCCCAGTCCTCATGCAGCTTGAGCCCGATCGCGCCGGCCTCGACCTGCTCGACAAGCGGCCCCGGCTGGCTGGCGTTGCCTTTGCCGAGCAGGCCGATATTCATCGGGTAGGCTTCCACCGCCTGCAGCATGCGCTCCATGAACCACGGCCCCGGCGTCACCGTGGTGGCGAAGGTGCCGGTGGCCGGCCCGGTGCCGCCGCCGATCATGGTGGTGACGCCGCTCATCAGCGCTTCTTCGATCTGCTGCGGGCAGATGAAATGGATGTGGCTGTCGATGCCGCCGGCGGTGACGATCATGCCCTCGCCCGCGATCACCTCGGTGCCGGGCCCGACCACGATGGTCACGCCGGGCTGGATGTCCGGGTTGCCGGCCTTGCCGATGGACGCGATGCGCCCGTCCTTGAGGCCGATGTCGGCCTTGACGATGCCCCAGTGGTCGACGATCAGCGCGTTGGTGATGACGGTGTCGACGCAGTCCCTGGCCATGCGCTGGCTCTGGCCCATGCCGTCGCGGATCACCTTGCCGCCGCCGAACTTCACTTCCTCGCCGTAGATGGTGAAGTCCTTCTCGACTTCGATCACCAGCCCGGTGTCCGCCAGCCGCAGGCGGTCGCCGGTGGTGGGGCCGAACATCTCGGCATAGGCCTGCCTGGAGATTTTCACGCTCATCACAGCGCTCCCATGATCTTGCCGTTGAAGCCGTAGACGATGCGCGCGCCGTCCAGCGCCACCAGTTCCACCGTGCGGCTCTGGCCCGGCTCGAAGCGCACCGCGGTGCCGGCGGCGATGTTCAGGCGGAAGCCGCGCGCGGCTTCGCGGTCGAAGTCCAGCGCGGCATTGGTTTCATAGAAATGGAAATGCGAGCCGACCTGCACCGGGCGGTCGCCGGTGTTGGCCACCGTCACGCTGACCGTCTGGCGGCCAGCGTTGAGTTCGATCTCGCCCTCTGCGGGCATCAGTTCACCGGGAATCATGTCGGGTTCCTTGTCGACGTTTCCAACGCTATCCGTAAGCGGGTCCGAAGGCGGCCCAGGCCACCCTCATGCCACCCTCAGGCCACCATCAGGCCGACGCCATACAGCGCCACGCCCGCGCCGGCCACGCGCACCAGCCAGCCCGCGTGGCGGCGCAGCGCGTTGCCCAGGCCGATGCCGCACAGGTGCAGCGCCATGGTGGCGACGGTAAAGCCGCCCACGTAGGCGGCCGCGGCCGGCAGCGCACCCGCCGCGGTGGGCAGTTCGGCGCCGTGCGCATAGCCGTGGAAGATGGCGAAACCGCCGACGATGGCCATGCCGGCCCACGCTGGCAGCCTGGCGCGCAGCGCCACCAGCAGGCCGATCACCAGCAGCGAAGCGGCGATCATCGGCTCGACCAGCGGCAGCCCGGACCCGGCCAGCCCGAGCGCGGCGCCGGCCAGCATCAGCGCGACAAAGACGAACGGCATGCGCAGCGCCTCGCGCGGCGAACGCGCGCCGAGCGCGCTCCACACGCCCACGCCGGCCATGGCCAGCAGATGGTCCATGCCGGTGAACGGATGCATCAGGCCCGCCCACAGGCTGGCGCCGACGGTGGCGGCATCGTGGCCCGGGTGGGCGATGGCGGCAGCGCTCGCCAGCGCCAGGCAAGCGCCGACGACGGCGCGCGCGCGGTTGGAACGGTTCATGTCTTGAGACCTCGTGTTCTTGTTTGACAGCTTGTGCCGTGCTGGCGGACGCCGCGCCGCGGCCTGCCCGCTTCAGACGATCGGGTGATGCACGGTGACCAGCTTGGTGCCGTCCGGGAAGGTGGCTTCCACCTGGATCTCAGGGATCAGTTCCGCGATGCCGTCCATCACATCCTCGCGCGTGAGCACGGTGGTGCCTTCGTGCATCAGCTCGGCCACGGTGCGGCCGTCGCGCGCGCCTTCCATGATGGCGGCGGTGATCAGCGCCACCGCTTCCGGATAGTTGAGCTTGAGCCCGCGCGCGCGGCGGCGCTCGGCCAGCAGCGCGGCGGTGAAGATCAGCAGCTTGTCCTTTTCCCGCGGAGTCAGTTCCATCCTGGTATTCCCGTTGTTCCGTTGTTATTCGTGCCGTGCCGGCGTTGCCATCGCGACGCTCATGTCGCCGATGTCGCCCATGTCGCCCATGTCGCCCACACCGCTCATGTCGCCCACAGGCGCAGCGGCTTGGCCGGCACGCCATGGATGGGCTCGCGCAACGCGGTCCACGCCTGCACCATCACGCCCCTCACCGCCTCCATGCGCGCGCCCAGCACGCGCAGCAGCAGCATCGCCTGCCCGTCCTGTTCCAGGCGGGTCACGCCCGCTCGCAGATCGGGCCGGTACGGCAGCGCTTCGGCCAGCGTTTCGGCGAGCGCCTGCGTGGCACCCTCGCCCACCGCCCACAGCGTGCCCATGACATTGAGCCCGTCCAGCCCCGCCGGCGCGTGACGCAGCGAGGAGCCGGCATCGAGCTGCGCGCGCTCGATCCACAGGGCGCGCGGGCTGCCCGCGAGGGCGATGCGCGTCTCCATGTGGAGCGTGCCGCGCGACCACGTCTCGCCGCTGGCCTGGCGCCCCAGCACGATGGCATCCCAGCCGATCGCGCTGGCCCCGGGCGCCACCGTCACGGTGGTGGCAAGGCGCGCGTGCGCGTCGTCGAACACGATGTTCTCCTGCGGCAGCCAGTCGAGCCGGGCGCCGGCCTCCAGCGTCAGCGTGACGCGCTGCGCCGCCTCGCGGCCGAGCGATTTGTACCACTTGGTCGCACCGGGCGTGGCGAGCACGGCATGCGCGCCGGCCCCCGCCACCAGGTCGATCTGCAGGGTGTCGCCGCCGGCAATGCCGGCAGGCGGATGCAGAATCACCGCGTGGCAGATACCGCCTTCGGGATAGAGCGGCTTCTGCACCAGCAAGGGGCCGCGATGGCGGCGCTCGACCAGCGCTGTGCGCTCGCCGCGCGCGGCGAAGCCCAGGCGCAGGCTGGCCTCCCATGCGGGCGGCATGGCCAGGGTAGAAGGAAAGTCAGGATGACGCATGCTTGCTTGGAAGGCGGGCGCCGCCGGGGCACACGCGGCGCGCGTGATGCGGGCATCATAGCGCGCGGCCGGGCCGGCTGGAAGTGGTATCGCGAGGCAACGCCATGCGGCCCGCCCGCGCGTCCCTCACACCGCGATCAGCTCCCGCACGCCGTCGTCTTCCATGCGCGCGCCGTCGCCCCTGGCCACCACTTCGCCGCGGCTCATCACCACATAGTTGTCGGCCAGGTGGCGGGCGAACTCGTAGTACTGCTCCACCAGCAGCACCGTCATGCCGAACTCGTCCACCAGCAGCCGCAGCGCGCGGCCGATGTCCTGGATGATCGATGGCTGGATGCCTTCGGTGGGCTCGTCCAGGATCAGCAGTTCCGGCTCGCTCATCAGCGCGCGGCCGATGGCCAGTTGCTGCTGCTGGCCGCCGGAGAGGTCGCCGCCGCGGCGCTGGCGCATGCTGCGCAGGACCGGGAACAACTGGTAGATGCGGTCGGGCACGCCGCTCGGGCGCTTCAGGCTGGCGGCGCCGATCAGCAGGTTYTCCTCSACGGTSAGGCGCGGGAAGATCTCGCGCCCCTGCGGCACGTAGGCCAGACCGGAAGCCACGCGTTCGTAAGGCGGCTTCTTTTCCAGCGCCTTGCCCGCCCAGCTGATGCTGCCGCTCTTGGTCGGCACCACGCCCATCAGGCACTTCAGCAAGGTGCTCTTGCCCACGCCGTTGCGGCCCAGCAGCGTGGTCAGCTTGCCTTGCGGCACGTCGAAGCTGACATTGCGCAGGATATGGCTGCCGCCGTAGAACTGGTTCAGTGCGTTGACCTGCAACATGGTCTTGTTCCTTGTCTTTTCTGTCCGGCCGCGTCGCACGCGGCCGGGTTGGACGGCGCGGGCACTACCGCCCGAGATAGGATTCGATCACGCGCTCTTCGCGCTTGACGGCGTCGAGCGTGCCTTCGGCCAGCACGCTGCCCTCGGCCAGCACGGTCACGGTGCCCTTGTCGCCCGCCAGCGCGGCGACGAACTCCATGTCATGCTCCACCACCATCATCGAGCAGGTGCCGCGCAGGCTGTTGAGCAGCTTGGCGAGCTGCATGGTTTCCTCGTCCGTCATGCCGGCCACCGGTTCGTCGAGCAGCAGCAACTGCGGCTGCTGCATCAGCAGCATGCCGATCTCCAGGCGCTGCTTCTGCCCGTGCGAGAGCAGCCCCGCCGGCCGGTAGGCCTCGGCCTCCAGCCCGGTCACCGCCAGCGTCTCTTCGATGCGGCGATGCCCTTCCGGGCCAAGGCGCGCGCGCAGCGACGACCACCAGCGCTTGTCGGCCTTCATCGCCAGTTCCAGGTTCTCCCACACTTCATGCTGCTCGAACACGGTGGGCTTCTGGAACTTGCGGCCGATGCCGGTCTGCGCGATCCTGGGCTCGGTCATGCGCATCAGGTCGATGCTCTGGCCCAGGAACACGCGGCCGCTCACATTGGCGTTGCGCGGCCCGGTCTTGCCGGTGATCACGTCCATCATGGTGGTCTTGCCCGCACCGTTGGGCCCGATCACGCAGCGCAGCTCGCCGTGGTCGATCGACAGCGTGAGCTGGTTGAGCGCACGAAAGCCGTCGAACTGCACGGTGACGTCTTCGAGGTAGAGGATGGGTCCGTGCGAGACGTCGATGACGCCCGGCTCCAGCACGTGGCCGAGGCCGGTGGCGTCGCCGCTTTCCGCTTGCTGTGCTCCCAGTGCCGCGTTCATGCTTCACCTCCGCTGCGCGTGGCTGCCGCCGGCGTGGCCACCGGTGCCTGCGGCGCCGAAGGCGCGCGCATGCCGCGCAGCCGCTTGACCAGGCCGACCACGCCATCGGGCAGGTACAGTGTGACCAGCRCGAACATGGCGCCCAGCAGGAACAGCCAGTATTCGGCGAAGTACGCCGTGAACATGGTCTTGGCGCCGTTGACCAGGAAGGCACCGATGATCGGGCCGATCAGCGTGCCGCGTCCGCCCACCGCCACCCACACCGCCATCTCGATCGAATTGGCCGGCGACATCTCGCCGGGGTTGATGATGCCCACCTGCGGCACGTACAGCGCGCCGGCAATGCCGCACAGCACGGCAGAGAAGGTCCACACGAACAGCTTGTAGCCAAGCGGGTTGTAGCCGGAGAACATCACGCGCATCTCGGCATCGCGCACCGCCGTCACCACGCGGCCGAGCTTGGACGTGACGATGTAGCGGCAGGCCACGAAGCCCGCCAGCAAGGCCGCGAAGGTGAGCACGAACAGCGCGGTGCGCGTGTGCGGCGCGGCCACGGCGAAGCCGGCGATGCGCTTGAAGTCGGTGAAGCCGTTGTTGCCGCCGAAGCCGGTCTCGTTGCGGAAGAACAGCAGCATGGCGGCGTATGTCATCGCCTGCGTGATGATCGACAGGTACACGCCCTTGATGCGCGAACGGAAGGCGAAGAAGCCGAACAGCCACGCCAGCACGCCCGGCACCAGCACCACCAGCAGCATCGAATAGCCGAGGTGCTCGGTGCCGTGCCAGAACCACGGCAGCTCCTTCCAGTCGAGGAACACCATGAAGTCCGGCAGGTCGCTCTTGTACACGCCTTCGCGCCCGATGGAGCGCATCAGGTACATGCCCATGGCATAGCCGCCGAGCGCGAAGAACAGGCCGTGGCCGAGGCTCAGGATGCCGCAATAGCCCCACACCAGGTCCAGCGCGATGGCGGCCAGCGCGAAGCACATGATCTTGCCGACCAGCGTCAACGCGTACGCCGACAGGTGCAGCGGATGGCCTTCGGGCAGCAGCAGCGCGCACACCGGCACGCCCACGCCGACGATCAGCGCGATCGCCAGCAGCGCGGCCCAGCCGCGCCGCGAGAACAGCGGCTGGCGCGCGGGCACCGCCAGGCGGAAGCCCGTTGGGGATGGATTGGTTGTCGTTGTCTGCATCATGCCTCCGCGCTGCGCCCCTTGAGCGCGAACAGTCCCTGCGGGCGCTTCTGGATGAAGAGCACGATCAGCACCAGGACGAAGATCTTGGCCAGCACCGCGCCGTAGAACGGCTCGATGAATTTGTTGATGAGGCCCAGGCCGAAGGCGCCGATGATGGTGCCGGCCAGCTGGCCCACGCCGCCCAGTACCACGACCATGAACGAATCGATGATGTAGGCCTGGCCGAGATCCGGCCCGACATTACCGATCTGCGACAGCGCGCAGCCGCCCAGCCCCGCGATGCCCGCGCCGAAGGCGAAGGCGTAGCTGTCCACCTTCCACGTGCGCACGCCGACGCAGGCCGCCATGGTGCGGTTCTGCGTGGTGGCGCGCACGAACAGGCCGAGCCGCGTGCGGTTGAGCACGCCCCACGCCACCGCCACCACGGCCAGCGCGAACACGATGATGACCATGCGGTTGTAGGGCAGCACCAGGCCCGGCAGCATCTCGATGCCGCCGCTCATCCAGGACGGATTGGCCACTTCCACGTTCTGCGCGCCGAACAGCGTGCGTACCGCCTGCATCAGCAGCAGGCTTACGCCGAAGGTGGCCAGCAGCGTTTCGAGCGGCCGCCCGTAGAGATGGCGCAGCACCAGCCGCTCGAGCACGAAGCCGACGATGCCCGAGGCCAGGAACGATGCCGGCAGCGCCGCCAGCAGGTACCAGTCGAAGGCGCCGGCGAAGTGCGCGCGGAACACGCCCTGCACCATGTAGGTGGCATAGGCGCCGATCATGAGGAATTCGCCGTGCGCCATGTTGATGACGCCGATCAAGCCGTAGGTGATGGCCAGGCCCAGCGCGGCCAGCAGCAGCACGCTGCCAAGGCTCAGGCCGGCGAACAGGTTGCCGATCAGCTCGGCGCGGCGCTGGTCGCCGCGCAGCGCATCGAGCGCCTGCTGGGCGGCGCCGCGCAGTTCCGCATCGGGCTCGCGGTAGTTGCCGGCGGCGTCCTTCTCCAGCAGCGGCTGCAGCTTCTGCCGGCTTTGCGGATTGCTGTCCAGGCCGAGGATCCTGATCGCTTCGAGCCGGTCATTGCGGTTGCCGTCGGCCAGCACGATATTGGCCCAGATCACGTCGAGCTTGGTGCGCAGGCCGGCGTCGGCCTCGGCCTTGCGCGCGGCTTCCACGACTTCGCGCGAGGCGCTGCCGGGCTGGTCCAGCAGCGTATTGACGGCCTGCGCGCGCACCAAAGCGTCGGACGACTGCAGCAGCATGCTGCTGGCCGCGCTGTCCACCATTGCGCGCAGGCTGTTGTTCAGGGTGAGCGACTCCAGCGCGTCGGGCTTGACGTCGACCGGCTTGCCGCTGATGGCATCGACCAGCTTGTCGCCGTCCTGGCGCACCATGCCGACAGCGGGAGCGTATTGCAGCGTATCGTCCTGCAGCGCCTTGAGGATGGGAGCGGCCTGCTCTGCCGGCGCCTTGGTGAGCGCGCTCAGCGCCGCGGTCTTGGCGTCGAAGTCGTCTTCGACCAGCGGCTTGAGGTCGGCCTGTGTCAGCGGCGCCGCCCACAGCGGCGCGGCGGCCAGCAGCAGCGCTGCCAGCAGGGCGCGCAGCCACGGCACGGCGGAAATGAATTGGGATCGGTGCATAAGTGCCGGCGGAGTCTTGGTGGCGCGTTGGGTCGCGTCTTGGTGTTCTCTGTGTTCGGGTGGGAGCAGCACGAGGCGGTAGAAGACCCGCTGTTTCGCTCCCGCTGCCTTGCTCCTCCGTCCCGCGCACGGGACGGAGGAGCAAGGCCTGGCAATGTGAAGTAGCCCGACAGGCCTTACATCACCTTGTCCGGCTTGCCTTCGTTACCCGCGATGAACGGGCTCCACGGTTGCGCGCGGACTGCCTTCGGGGTCTTCCACACCACCGAGAACTGGCCGTCGCCCTTGACCTCGCCGATCATCACCGGCTTGTACAGGTGATGGTTCTCGCCCATGGTCAGCGTGAAGCCGTCCGGCGCCTTGAAGGTCTGGCCATACATGGCGGCGCGCACCTTGTCGGTATCGGTGGTGCCGGCCTTCTTCACTGCCTGCGCCCACATGTGGATGCCAACGTAGGTGGCTTCCATCGGGTCGTTGGTCACGCGCTTCTCCGCGCCCGGCAGGTTGTTGGCCTTGACCCACGCAGCCCATTGCTTCTTGAAGGCATCGTTCTCGGGGTTCTTGACCGACATGAAGTAGTTCCACGCGGCCAGGTGGCCCACCAGCGGCTTGGTATCGATGCCGCGCAACTCTTCCTCGCCGACCGAGAACGCCACCACCGGCACGTCCTTGGCCTTCAGGCCGGCGTTGCCCAGTTCCTTGTAGAAGGGCACGTTGGAGTCGCCGTTGATGGTGGAGATCACCGCGGTCTTGCCGCCCTGCGAGAACTTCTTGATGTTGGCGACGATGGTCTGGTAGTCGCTGTGGCCGAACGGCGTGTAGACTTCTTCGATATCCTTGTCCGCCACGCCCTTGCTCTTGAGGAAGGCGCGCAGGATCTTGTTGGTGGTGCGCGGGTASACGTARTCGGTGCCSAGCAGGAAGAAGCGCTTGGCGCCGCCGCCTTCCTTGCTCATCAGGTATTCCACCGCGGGGATGGCCTGCTGGTTGGGTGCCGCGCCGGTATAGAAGACGTTCTTGGACATCTCCTCGCCTTCATACTGCACCGGGTAGAACAGCAACGAATTCAGTTCCTCGTAGACCGGCAGCACCGACTTGCGCGATACCGAAGTCCAGCAGCCGAACGTGACGGCGACCTTGTCCTTGGTGATCAGCTGGCGGGCCTTCTCGGCGAACAGCGGCCAGTTGGAGGCCGGGTCCACCACCACCGGTTCGAGCTTGCGGCCGAGGACCCCGCCGCTCTTGTTGATCTCGTCGATGGTCATCAGCGCCACGTCCTTGAGGGACGTTTCGGAAATGGCCATGGTGCCGGACAGCGAATGCAGGATGCCGATCTTGATCGGCTCCTTGGACTGCGCCATTGCCAGCGGGCTGACGCCAGCGGTTGCGAAAAGCGCCGCGGCGGCTACCGCCGACAGCTTCAGCATGTCACGTCGTTTCATTACAGCTCCCAGATTGTCGTGTTTGATAAGGAACAACGCACCCCGGGAATGCTTCTGCAACTAGCGTGCCATGGCGTGAAGCGCGTGCCCGGGCCCTCCAGCACGGGCCCGGGCGCCTCCGGCGACAACGGCCGGCCCTTGCGCACCACGACAGTGCGCCGCCCGCGCGCACCAAGCATGTGCGGCGCGCAAAGCCCACTTCAGATTGGGGCACACCTGCACACCGGCACCGGCGGCGCTGGTGCGCGGCGGCACCATACTGCAGCGCGCCGGTCGCCTGCCTTCGCGCGCGACATGCTGCGCCGTGACTTGCCCGAATCCGGAAACGGCTCTATGGTTCCCCATCGCTGCGGCGGCACATAGAAAAAGCAGCAACCGGAGACAGCCAATTTGAAAGCCGCACGGCAGCAGCTGGACGGCACCGGCGCCCGCACGGGCGTGCCCGGCGCCGACCGTATCGTGGTCAGCGGGGCGGGCTTGGCCGGCACGGTCGTCGGCACGTGGCGCGACAACACCTGTCCCGGCCGTGGCAGCGACATCCCCTTTCATCCCTGCAGTTTTTCCTTTGCACCGAAGCGGGACCGGTCCGCGGCGTACCGCTGGCAGCCAGCCACGCCGCGCCGGCGGGATTTCACGCTGCGCAAGGCGGCTGAGGCCGCGGCCCGCTAGCCACCCTGCCCGCCCACGCCGTCGGGTCACGACCCGCGACAGGAGAATGCCAATGAGAGCGCCTGCAAGACAAAGCGGTCATGGCCACTGTCGCCGCGCCGGCGATCAGGCGCGCTGCGCGGAGACCGGCGGCGGCCACCTGGCCATGCCGGAGCAGCCCGGACGGCTGCGCGATCTGATCGTGCGGCACCTGGATTGAACGCGCCGCGCCCCGCTTCCCACCCGATTCCCACCCGCCTCTTCCCTGCCACCCACCGCGCATACCCATGAACCTTCCCTCGTCCTACCAGCCGCGTCGCGCCTGGGCCATGGCTTCGATGCTGACCTGGCTCGCGCTGATCAACTTCCTCGACAAGATCGTACTGGGCATGGTCGCCGTGCCGATGATGGCGGACCTGAAGCTGTCGCCCGCGGAATTCGGACTGGTCGCCAGCAGCTTCTTCTGGCTGTTCGCGCTGTCCACCGTGCTGGTGGGCTTTCTCTCCAACCGCGTTGCCACGCGCTGGCTGCTGCTGGCGATGGGCGTGGCATGGGCGGTACTGCAGGTGCCCGTGGTGCTGGCCGGCTCGGCCATGACCATCCTGGTGTGCCGCATGCTGCTGGGCGCGGCGGAGGGTCCGGCCTTCCCGATCTCCGTGCATGCGCTCTACAAATGGTTTCCCGACCACAAGCGCAACCTGCCCGTGGCGGTGGTGAACCAGGGCGCCACGGTGGGCCTGCTGGTGGCGGGCCTGGCGATTCCGCTGGTGTCGCTGCAGTGGGGCTGGCGCGCCAACTTCATCGTCCTCGGCGCGATCGGCGCGGCGTGGAGCGTGATGTGGCTCTGCGTGGGCCGCGAAGGCTCGCTGACCCAGCCCGCGGCGCAACATGCGGGCGGCGGCGCGCCCGCCGCGCGGCTGCCCTACCGGCGCATCTTCCGTGACCCGACCGTGCTGTCGTGCATGGCGCTGAACTTCTGCGCCTACTGGGCACTCGCGCTCGCGCTGACATGGCTGCCGGCGTGGATGGAGAAGGGACTCGGCTTCAACCCGGTGGCCACGGGCCGCTGGTACGCGGTGATCGTGGTGGCGGCCATGCCGACCACGCTGGTGCTGAGCTGGCTGTCGCAGCGCATGCTGCGCAATGGCGCCTCTTCGCGGCTGGCGCGCGGCGTCCTGATTTCAGTCCCGGCCATGGCGGGCGGCGTGATGTACCTGGTGATCGAATCGGTGACGCTGTCGCCGGTGCCGATGGTCCTGCTGCTGGCGGTGGCGGGCGCGCTGCCGCCGGTGGCCTATGCACTCTCGCCCGCCATGCTGGCCCAGGTCGTGCCCGAAGCGCAGCGCGGCAGCGTGCTGTCGATCCATACCGCGGTGATTTCGCTGGCGGGCATCGTGGCGCCGGCGGTGATGGGGCAGCTGGTGCAGCGCCACGGCATGAACGGCGGCTTCGACGTGGGCTTCACCATCAACGCCCTGCTCCTGCTCGTCAGCGGTGCGATGGGCTTGCTGTGGCTGAATCCGGAGCGCTCGGCAAAGGCGCTGGCAAGGGCCACGCAGGAGATGATGCCGGCGCGGTCGCCGGCCTGAGGCAGGCACGCGGCCGGGGCGGGCTCGCCGCCGCGGCCGCGTCGCGAGGACTACGAATAGCGGCGGCTGATCGATTCCGCCACGCACACGGGCCGGTCGCTGCCTTCGCGCTCGACCGTGACCTCCCAGTTCGACTGTGCGCCGACCAGGCCGGGCGCGTTGGGCAGCGGCTCCAGGCGCTCCACCGACAGCAGTTTCACGCGCGCGCGCAGGCGGCTGCCGACCGGCACCGGCGCGGTGAAGCGCACGCGGTTCAGCCCGTAGTTCACGCCCATCTTTACGCCGGGCATGTCCAGCGCGTTATGCATGAAGGCCGGCAGCAGCGACAGCGTCAGGAAGCCGTGCGCCACCGGTCCGCCGAACGGCGATTCGCGGCGGGCGCGCTCCACGTCGATATGGATCCATTGATGATCGCCGGTGGCTTCGGCGAACTGGTTGACCTGTTGCTGGGTGATCTCGATCCAGTCGCTGGTGGCCACTTCCTGGCCCTGCAGGCTTTCCAGTTCTTCGAGCGAAGCGATGGTACGCATGATGTCTCCTCGTTGTTGTGGTGGTGAGCGGCGGCCGCGATCGGCGTCGGTGCGGCCAGATGATGCCTTGATGTCCGCGGGCTGGCAACGGCCTCTCAGACCGGGCGGCGGCCGTACATGCCCATGCCCTTGACCGTGCAGACCAGCTCGCCGCGCTGGTTGGTGGCTTCCCATTGCGTGTGCACCACGCCGCGGTCCGGCCTGGAGGCCGATGCGCGCGCGTCGAGCACCACCAGCGACACGCTCAGCGTATCGCCGGCATAGACCGGCTTGAGCCAGCGGATCTCGTCCACGCCGGGCGAGCCCATGCTGGCCGCACCGGTGGTCATGCTGTCCACCAGCAGCCGCATCATGATCGAGCAGGTCATCCAGCCGCTCGAGATCAGGCCCTTGTAGATGCTGTCCTGCGCCGCTTCCTTGTCGATATGGAAGGGCTGGGGATCATACTGGCGCGCGAAGGCGAGGATCTCCTCCTCGGTCACCAGGTGGGAGCCGAGGTCGCACTTGCTGCCGACGGCGAAGTCTTCGAAATACAGGGTGGGCATGGATCGTTCCGTCTACGGCCACTGCAGAATGAAAAAACCGCGCCTGGACTACGGCGCGGTTCTTGTCTTCGACCTGGATCAGGCAGTTTCCAGGAAGCCGGGCTGGGTCGCGAAGCGGCCCAGATGGTGATCGACATCGCCGAAGGTGGTGTTGATCAGCGTCAGGCGCTTGAACATGTGCGCGGCCGGCAATTCGTCGGTCACGCCCATGCCACCGTGGATCTGCACCGCTTCCTGGCCGACCGAGCGTGCGGCCTGGCCGACGCGCGCCTTGGCCGCGGAAGCCAGGCGACGGCGCTCTTCGGGGCTGGCCTCGTCGAACTTGGCGGCGGYCAGCAGCGTGATCGAGCGCGACTGCTCGGCATGGATGAACATCTCCACCATGCGATGCTGCAGCGCCTGGAAGCGCGCGATGGGCTGGCCGAATTGCTGGCGGGTCTTGGCGTATTCCAGCGTGGCGGCGTTGAGCGTGTCGATCACGCCGACGGCTTCCGCGCACAGCAGCACGGCGGCGTAGTCGGCCACCTGCTCGATCACGTCCCAGGCGGCACCGGCAGTGCCCAGCAGCTCGCCCTGCGCATCCTTGAAGGTGATATCGGCTGCGCGCAGGTTGTCGATGGTGCGGTAGTCGGTGATGCTGACGCCGGCGGCCTTGGGATCGACCAGGAACAGCGAGATGCCGCCGGTGTCGGCATCGGCACCGGAGGTGCGGGCCGAGACGATCAGGCGGCCGGCCTGCGCGCCGTGGATGACCACGGACTTGCGGCCGTTGAGCTTGCCGTCCTTCGCGGTGACGCGCACGTCGTTGAGCGCGTAGCGGGCGTGCGGCTCGTTGAATGCCACGGCCAGCTTCAGCTCGCCACCGGCGACCTGCTCCAGCAGCGCATCCTGGCCGCCGGCCAGCTTGAGCGCGTAGGCGCCGACCACGGTGGCGAAGTACGGCTCCACCACCAGGCCGCGGCCCAGTTCCTGCTGCACCACCATCATGTCGACCGCCGTACCCGAGAAGCCGCCCTGCGCTTCGGGCACCGGCAGCGCGGTCAGGCCGAGCTCGACCAGCGCGCCCCAGGCTGCATCGCCATGGCCGCTGGCGGTCTTGATGCCCTTCTTGCGGGTCTCGAAGTCGTAGCTCTTGTCGATGAAGCGGTGGATGGCATCGGCCAGTTGCTTCTGTTCGTCGCTGAGATTGAAGTTCATATCGCGTGTCTCCTCACAGCCCCAGGATCATCTGGCTGATGATGTTCTTCTGAATTTCGTTGGACCCGCCGTAGATGGAGGTCTTGCGATAGTTGAAGTAGTAGGCGGCCAGCGGCGCGGCATCGTCGTAGCCGGTGACGGCATGTTCGTGCTCGCACTCCAGGTAGGCCGKRTCGAACGGCTGCGCGTAGGGGCCSACGGCCTCCACCATCAGYTCGGTCAGCATCTGCTGGATCTCGGTGCCCTTGATCTTGAGCATCGAGGCCTCGGGGCCGGGGCCCTTGCCGGCGCTCTCGCTCGATACCACGCGCAGCACGGTCAGTTCCAGCGCCATCAGTTCGATTTCCAGCGCGGCGACCTTGGCGCCGAACAGCGGGTCTTCGAGCAGCGGGCGGCCGTTCTTCTGCTGCTGCTTGGCGACGCGCTTGAGGAAGCCCAGCTCGCGCTTGGAGTTGCCCACGCGGGCGATGCCGGTGCGCTCGTGGCCGAGCAGGTACTTGGCATAGGTCCAGCCGCGGTTCTCTTCGCCCACGCGGTTCTCCACCGGCACCTGGACGTTGTCGAAGAACACTTCGTTCACTTCATGCTCTTCGTCGAGCATGATGATCGGGCGCACGGTGATGCCCGGGGTCTTCATGTCGATCAGCAGGAAGGAGATGCCTTCCTGCTTCTTGGCTTCGGGATCGGTGCGGACCAGGCAGAAGATCATGTCGGCGTGCTGGCCGAGCGTGGTCCAGGTCTTCTGGCCGTTGACGATGTAGTGCTTGCCGTCCGAGGTCAGCTCGGCGCGGGTCTTCACCGACGCCAGGTCGGAGCCCGAACCCGGCTCGGAGTAGCCCTGGCACCACCAGTCGGTGCAGTCCAGGATGCGCGGGAGGAAGTACTGCTTCTGCTCCTCGCTGCCGTACTTCATGATCACCGGCGCGACCATGGCCACGCCGAAGGGCAGCACGCCGGGCGCGCCGACGCGGGCATTTTCCTCGTCCCAGATATGGCGCTGGGTGGCGTTCCAGCCGGTGCCTCCGTACTGCACGGGCCAGTGCGGCGCGGACCAGCCGCGGCCTGCCAGCAGCTTGTGCCAGCGCACCAGGTCGTCGCGGTTCGGGCGACGATGGTTGAGAATCTTGCTGCTGATGTCGGCCGGCAGAGTGGCCTCCAGCCAGCCGCGCACTTCCGCGCGGAAGGCATCGTCGGCCGCCGAGTAGTTGAGATCCATGCCCGTCTCCAGTGATGCCGGTGTGAGACCGGCATATTGTTCTAGCTAGCGCGTCATGCGCCGGCAAGACACTGCCGCGGGCACAGGACGCTATTCAGTGAGCCGTCTGCTTGAGCGCATCCGGCACCACGAGCTGGAAGGTATCGATGCCCTCTTCGGCAAGCGCCTGCACTTCGTCCGGGGACGCCGTGCCGCGGATGCCGCGTTCCGGTGTCTCGTCGTAATGCATGCGCCTGGCCTCTTCGGCAAAGCGTTCGCCCACATCCTCCGTCTGCGCCAGTACCTGCCTGACCGCCTTCATGTAAAGCGACTGCAGGGTCACGGCAGCCGCGGCCGGGGCTTTCGCCTCGGCCGGCCTGCCCGCCGGTGCCGCGGTCGCGCCTGACAGGTTCAGGCGCGGCGCGCTGGGCAACCGGGTGATGGCATGGTCCGCGCAGATGGGGCATTGGACGAGTTTCTGCAGAATCTGCGCTTGCGCATCGTCCTCCGAAGCAAACCAGCCCTCGAAACGATGGTCTTGCGCACAACGCAGGTCGAGCACCTTCATGATGTTTCCAGCCCGTCGAAAGCTATAGTATCCGCGAAACGGAATTTTGTGAACGGTCGTGCTAATTTTTTTGCGACCTTGCGCCGCCGGCTTGGCACAACCGCTTGGTACGGCGCCAGAACCGGGGGCATGGTCGCAATGGCACGGCTAAGGAATGGGATTCTACGCGCATGCCCGGCAGCTTGCCGGGCATGGCCTGGAGGGATCGCCGCCGGGGCTCAGCGCAAGCCGGGCAGCGCTTGCTCGCCGGGCTGCCAGGCCCCGGAGATCACTTTCTCCAGCCAGAAGGCGCCGATGATGGTTTTGACGTCGGTGATGCGTCCGCGGCGCACCCAGTCGATCACCTGCCCGGCCGGCGCGATGAAGGTCTCGAGGAATTCGCCCTCGTCGAGCTCGGCGGCGCCCGCGCTCAGGTCGCGCGCGAGGAAGATGTCGATGAACTCGGTGGAATACGAGATGACGGGGTGGATGCGCGTGAGGTAGTCCCAGCGCCGGGCGCTGTAGCCGGTTTCCTCCCGCAGCTCGCGCTCGCCGCAGCGCTGCGCGCCTTCCTGGGCATCGAGCTTGCCGGCGGGAAACTCAAGCATCACCTCGCCGACCGGATAGCGGAACTGCCGCTCCAGCAGCACGCTGCCGTCGTCGAACAGCGGGATCATCATCACCGCGCCCGGATGCAGCACGTACTCGCGCCCGGCATGCTTGCCGTCGGGCAGCCTGACGATGTCCTGCTTGAGCGTGAGGAATTTGCCCTGGTGCAGCGTGGCGGACGCCAYGCAGGTTTCCTTCAGGGCCAGATCGCCGCCGGCGGCGAGATCGTCGTTGTCGGTGTCCGCGAGGGCCGCGGCCGTGTCCATCTTGTGGCTCATGAAAGCTCCGGGTCCGGATGCGGCCGGCCGGGCGTCTTCACTGCCCGGGCCTCAGGCCGCGCGATGTTTGACGAGGTATTGCCAGGTGAAGCCGGGGAAGGCGAACACCAGCATCATGCAGGCAGTGATGGCGTAGAACTGCCAGCCCTGCGGGAATGCGTTGCCGAGCCCCGCCTCCACCGCAAAGCCGGCCAGGCCGGCGCCCACGTACCAGGTGATCAACTCGGCCAGCCTGATCCACAGCGGCTTCCGGGCGAAGCGCAGCGGCACCAGGACGAACAGGCGCTGGTTGACGAACGGCAGGTTGGCACAGACGAGTGCCAGCAAGATGACAAACCAGCCTGCCGCGGACGAACTCATATGCCTGTGCCGCCTTTGCTTCAGGACGCCAGCGAGGCGCGGATAGCCTGGTAGCACAGGTTCATCAGCGCCGACGGGAACACGCCCAGGGCGATGATGACCGCGCCGTTCAGGCTCAGCATCGAGCGCAGGCCGAAGGTCGATTCGAGCTTGCGATCGTCTGCCGGCGCATCGAAGTACATCAGCTTGACCACGCGCAGGTAGTAGAACGCGCCGATCAGCGAGAACAGCACCGCCACCACGGCCAGCCAGGTCATGCCGCTCTTGACGACCGCTTCCAGCACGGCCAGCTTGGCGTAGAAGCCCATGGTCGGCGGGATGCCGGCCAGCGAGAACATCATCACCAGCATCAGCAGCGCGTACCAGGGGTTCTTGCGCGACAGGCCCTTGAGGTCGTCCAGGGTCTCGGCTTCGAAGTCCTTGCCGGCGCGCAGCAGCACGATGCCGAAGGTGCCCAGCGTGGTCAGCACGTAGGTCACGGCGTAGAACATCGACGCGCCATAGGCGCCGGCGGCACCGTCGGCACGCCCGTCAGCCACGCCGGACAGCATGCCCAGCAGCAGGAAACCCATGTGCGAGATGGTGGAGTACGCCAGCATCCGCTTCAGGTTGGTCTGCACGATGGCGGTCAGGTTGCCGATGGCCAGCGAGGCCACGGCCAGCACGGCCAGCATCAGCTGCCAGTCCACCGCCAGCGGCAGCAGGCCTTCGACCAGCAGGCGCAGCGCCATGGCGAACGCGGCCAGCTTCGGCGCACCCGCGATCAGCAGCGTCACCGCGGTCGGCGAGCCCTGGTAGATGTCCGGGATCCACATGTGGAACGGCGCGGCGCCCATCTTGAACGCAATGCCGGCCACCAGGAAGACCACGCCGAACGCCAGCATGGTGGTATTCACGCGGCCCGACTCCACCACGCGGAACACTTCGCCCAGGTTCAGCGAACCGGTGGCGCCATACAGCATGGACATGCCATACAGCAGGAAGCCCGAAGCCAGCGCGCCCAGCACGAAATACTTGATGGCGGATTCCGATGTCACGCGGTTGTCGCGGCGCAGGGCCACCAGCGCATACGACGCCAGCGACAGCAGTTCCAGGCCCAGGTACAGGGTCAGGAAGTTGTTGCCGGTGATCATGACGATCTGGCCGCCGAGCGTGAACAGCGCGAGCATGTAGAACTCGCCGCTGAACATCTCGCGGTCGGCCAGGTAGCTGCGGGTATAGACCAGCGTGATGAACAGCGCGGCCGAGCAAAAGGCCGACAGCACGTTGGCCATCGGGTCCACCACCACCAGGTTGGCGAAGGCGTAGTTGGTTTCGCCGGCGGCTGCGTTGAGGCCGAACCATACGGTCAGCACGAGCGTGATCAGCAGCGACAGCGGATAGGCCAGGCTCGTGCGCTTGCTGCCGCGGGCCAGGTCGATCCAGTTGACCGCGGCGATCGCGATCGCCAGGAAGATGATTGGCGCCACAGGTGCCATTGTCGAGGACGGTTGCATGTTTGTTTCTCTCCCCGATTACAGCTTCGACTGCGCCACGTGCGACAGCAGGTTCACCACGGAAGCGTGCATCACATCGGTGAAGGGTTTCGGATACAGGCCCATGTACAGGGTCATGATCGCCAGCAGGCCGAGCATGAAGAACTCGCGCTTGTTCAGGTCGATCAACTCGGCCACGTGCTTGTGCACCACGTCGCCGAAGATCACGCGCTTGACCATCCACAGCGAATAGGCGGCGCCCAGGATCAGCGCGGTGGCAGCCAGCAGGCCGATCCAGAAGTTGAACTTGACCGCACCCAGGATCACCATGAACTCGCCGACGAAACCCGAGGTGGCCGGCAGGCCGCAGTTGGCCATGGCGAAGAACACCGACAGCGCGGCGAACTTCGGCATGGTGTTCACCACGCCGCCGTAGTCGGCGATCTGGCGCGAATGCACGCGGTCATACAGCACGCCGATGCAAAGGAACATGGCGCCCGAGATAAAGCCGTGCGAGATCATCTGGATAATGCCGCCCTCGATGCCGATCTCGTTGAAGATGAAGAAACCGAGCGTGACGAAACCCATGTGGGCGATCGACGAATACGCCACCAGCTTCTTCATGTCCGCCTGCACCAGCGCGACCAGGCCGATGTAGATCACCGCGATCAGCGAAATGGTGATGATGAAGGCTGCCATGCTATGGCTGGCGTCGGGTGCGATCGGCAGCGAGAACCGCAGGAAGCCGTAGGCACCCAGCTTCAGCATGATGGCCGCCAGCACCACCGAGCCGCCGGTCGGCGCTTCCACGTGAGCGTCGGGCAGCCAGGTGTGGACCGGCCACATCGGCACCTTGACCGCGAAAGCCAGGAAGATGGCGATGAACAGGCCGATCTGCTCGTTCATGGACAGCTTGGCCTGGTGC
>NZ_JBFTND010000081.1:0-29698 GCF_056397305.1 Cupriavidus sp. 05N40 | reverse complement strand
GCAGATGAATCACGGCAAGACCACCATCATCGAGATCATGTGCACCCGCGAGCTCGGCGACCCGTTCCGCCGCGATGCGCTCGCCAAGCCCGTGCGCACCCTCGACAAGTACAAGGACTTCGTCTGAGTCCCTGTGAGGCCGGCAGGTATCGGCAGCCATGCAGATCAGCAGGCGAGCACGCGATACGCCCTTGCCCGRCCCGCCGGGCAAGGGCGTATCCGACCCTCGCGTCAGGCGGCCGCGCGCAATGCGGCACATGACGCAACGACCACGGCCCCCGGGGCGGCGAGCCAATCGCCGACCTACTATAGAAACCGTGGCGCATGACCCCTGAGCAATCCAGGAGACTAAGCAAAGTGATTCACGATCAGCAGCAATCAAGCGGCCTCAAGCACGGGCTGAAGCAGCGCCACATGACCATGATCGCGCTGGGCGGCGTGATCGGCGCCGGCCTCTTCGTCGGCAGTGGCGTGGTCATCCGGTCCGCGGGTCCCGCCGCCGTCCTCTCCTTCCTCATCACCGGCCTGCTGGTGGTACTGGTGATGCGCATGCTGGGCGAAATGGCGTGCGCGCTGCCCACCGTCGGCTCCTTCTACGAATACGCCCGCGAGGCCTGGAGCGACCGCCCGGCACTGGGCGGCCTCGCCGGCTTCCTGACCGGCTGGATGTACTGGTATTTCTGGGTGATCGTGGTCGCGCTCGAGGCCGTCGCCGGGGCCGACCTGGTGCGCTTCTGGCTACCCGATGTGCCGGGCTGGAGCATCAGCCTGGTCTTGCTGGTGATGCTCACGCTGACCAACCTGATCTCGGTGAAGTCCTTCGGCGAGTTCGAGTTCTGGTTCGCCTCGATCAAGGTTGCCGCCATCGTGGTGTTCCTGTTCCTGGCGGGGCTGTTCGTGCTGGGCATGTGGCCCGGCGCCAGCGCCAGCGTGGCGCACCTGAGCGCGCATGGCGGCTTCGCGCCGAACGGGATCATGCCGGTGCTGACCGGCGCGGTCGCGGCAACGGGCTTCTACTTCGGCGCGGAGATCGTCACCATCGCCGCGGCCGAGACCGCCGAGCCGCAAAAGGCAGTGGCCAAGGCAACCAGCTCGGTCATCACCCGCGTGCTGGTGTTCTACGTCGGCTCGGTGCTGCTGGTGGTCTGCCTGGTGCCGTGGAATTCCGCCGGCATCGCCACGCCGTATGTGAGCGCGCTCAAGGCCATGGGCATCCAGGCGGCCGCGCAGATCATGAACGCGGTGGTGCTGACCGCCGTGTTGTCCGCGCTGAACTCCGGCCTGTACGCCTCCTCGCGCATGCTGTTCGCGCTGACCAAGCGTGGCGATGCGCCCAAGGCGCTCGCCACGCTGAGCCGCAACGGCGTGCCGGTCAGGGCCATCCTGTTCGCCACGCTGTTCGGCTACGGCGCGGTGGTGATGTCCTACGTCTCGCCGGACAAGGTGTTCGCCTTCCTGGTCAACTCCTACGGCACCGTCGCGATCTTCGTCTACATCCTGATCGCCATCTCGCAACTGCGCCTGCGCAGCCGCCTCGAGCGCGAAGCGCCGCACCGGCTCAAGGTGCGCATGTGGGCCTTCCCCTACCTGACCTATGTCGCCATTGCCGGCATGGTCGGCATCGTCGTCGCCATGGCCTTCATCCCCGACCAGCGCACCCCCCTGCTGCTCGGCGTGGCCAGCCTCGGCATCCTGCTCGTCGCCTACGCCGTGCGCCAGCTATGCCGCAAGCATGGCGTCGCCGCGCACATGCCGGAGATACGGCGCGCCGACTGACGCACCGCCCGGCCGACCCGCCCCGCGATGCCGGCATCGCGGCGCCAGCGCGCCGCCGGGACCGCGCTCGTGGCCGTGTACATGCTGCCTGCGGCGCTCCTGATGCGCAGCTGCGGCTAGCCCATCGCAGCGGCCCGTTCCGCCCGCCGCTGGCCCAAACGATTGGCGCGCTCTGGCCCTACTGCATTGCACGCCATCTCACTATGCTGACGTCATAAGGCGCGCCGCTCCGCGTGGCGCGCCATTCACCAACGATATCCCGGAGACCCCGATGACCACGTCCCAAGTTACCACCACGACCCTGCAGGCCTTCGCCRACGCCTGGAACCGCCACGATATCGAAGCGCTGATGAGCTTCATGGCCGACGACTGCGTGTTCCATGCCGTGGCCGGCGGCGAGCTGTTTGGCCGCACCTTCGCGGGCAGGGAGGCGGTGCGCGAGGGCTTCCAGCTGGCATGGCAGGCATTCCCCGATGCCGCCTGGCTGGATGGTGAGCACTTCGTCAACGGCGAGCGCGGCGTGAGCGAATCCACCTTCCGCGGCACCAGGGCGGACGGCACGCGCATCGAAGCGCGCATGGTCGATGTGTTCACCTTCCGCGACGGCAAGATCGCCGTGAAGAACGCCTACCGCAAGGACCGCCCCCCTGTCGCGGTGAACCGCGCAGGCAACTGAACCGGATCCGGCCCCGCCAGAGGGCACATGAGGAAGACAGACATGGATGCCACCGCAGCACGACTGATCCTGCCCGAAGACCGCGCCACCGCGCCTTCGCGGCCCTACGATCCCGCCTACGACCCGCTGGTCGCGCCCACCCCTGGCCAGGGGCGCGAGTACGCGCCCACCTACTGGATCGGCACTGCCGGCGAGCCGCCGCCCGACGACGGTCCGATCACCCACGATATCGACGTGGACGTGGCCATCATCGGCTCCGGCTTCACCGGCCTGACCTGCGCGATCTTCCTCGCGCAGGAACACGGCATCAAGGCCACCGTGCTGGAGGCAAACCGCGTGAGCTGGGGCTGCAGCACGCGCAACGGCGGCCAGGCGCAATGCGCCTCGGGCCGGCTCAAGCGCTCGCAGTGGATCCAGCGCTACGGCCTGGACACCGCGCTGCGCCTGCACGAGGAAGTCTGCGACGGCATGGAGACCTTCAAGGGCCTGATCAAGGACATCGACTGCGATCCGCAGCCGGGCGGCCATCTCTATATCGCCCACCGCGCCAAGGTCATGCCCGCGCTGGAGAAGGAAGCCAAGGTGCTGCGCGACGTGTTCAAGTACGACGCGCGCATCCTGGACGCCGACACCGTCAAGCGCGAATACGTCGACGACAAGGAAGCGGCAGGCGCCATGCACGAGCCGGAAGGCATCGGCATCCACGCCGGCAAGCTGGCCTTCGGCTACTTGCGCCGCGCGCGCGCGCTGGGCGCCAGGGTGCATCCGTCCAGCCCGGTGCTGAGCTGGGAGACCCGTGGCGGCGTGCATTACCTGAAGACGCCGGGCGGCATCGTGCGCGCCCGCGCGGTCGGCGTGGCGACCGGCGGCTACACCTCGCCGGACCTGCACGCCCAGCTCAAGAACCGCCTGTTCCCGATCCTCTCGAACTCCATCGTCACCCGCCCGCTGACGCCCTCGGAGCGCGCCGCGTGCAATTTCCGCACGACCCAGGTCATCACCGATACCCGCATCCTGCGGCACTACTACCGGCTGATGCCGGACGGGCGCCTGCAGATCGGCAGCCGCAGYGCCATCACCGGYAACGATGCACCGCAGCACAAATACAAGGACAAGCTGGTCAGCGACCTGCACCGCAAGTTCCCCGCGCTCGAAGGCATCCAGATCGACTATTCTTGGTGGGGCTGGGTGGATGTCAGCCACGACATGATGCCGCGCATCTTCCAGCCCGACCCGGCCCAGACCATCTATTACGCAATGGGCTACGGCGGCAATGGCGTGATGTACTCCGCGCAGGCGGGCAAGCGCATGGCGGCGCTGATCGCGGGCAAGAGCGCCGGGCCGGAGCTGCCGATCTTCCGCTCGGCGCTGCCGTTCCCGAATGTGCGCGAGATGGTGGAGGCGCAGGCGTTCGCGCCGTTCCGCCGCTTCGGGCAGTGGTTCCTGTATCGCTGGTATCACATGAAGGATGAAGTGATCTAGCCGATCACGGGCTGGCACCAAGACCCAAGACCATAAGAAGACGAGGAGACAGGCATGGACCAAAAGCACCATCCCGCACCATCCCGGCCAGGCCGCCGCGGCGCGCTGCGCGCCCTCGGCGCGCTGGGCGCAGGCGCGGCGCTGACCCATCCCGCGCTCGAAGCGCTGGCGGCCGGCGCTGCCGGTGCGCGGGTCGAGATGCCGTTCGAGAATGGCGAGCGCGAGCTCATCGCCTTTCCCCAGAAGCGGCCGCTGATCCTGCTCACCAGCCGGCCGCCGCAGCTCGAAACGCCCTTTGCCGTGTTCAACGACGGCGCGATCACGCCCAACGACGCCTTCTTCGTGCGCTACCACTGGAGCGGCATCCCCACCAGCATCGACCCGCAGGCTTACCGCCTGCGCGTAGGCGGCAAGGTCAACACGCCGCTGGAACTCTCGCTCGACGAGATCAAGCGCCTGTCCACCCCGGTGGACCTGGTGGCGGTCAACCAGTGCTCGGGCAACAGCCGCGGCTTCTTTTCGCCGCGCGCCAACGGCGGCCAGCTGGGCAACGGCGCCATGGGCAACGCGCGCTGGACCGGCATCCCGCTCAAGGTATTGCTGGAGAAGGCCGGAGTGCAGGCCGGCGCCTTGCAGGTGAGCTTCGACGGCATGGACCGCCCACCGCTGGAAGGCGGCCCGGACTTCGTCAAGGCGCTGGCCATCGACCACGCGCTCGACGGCGAGGTGATGCTCGCATGGGCCATGAACGGCGCGGACCTGCCCATGCTCAACGGCTACCCGCTGCGGCTGGTCGTGCCCGGCCACTACGGCACCTACTGGGTCAAGCACCTGGCCAACATCCAGGTGCTCGACAAGCCGTTCGACGGCTTCTGGATGACCGCCGCCTACCGCATCCCCGACAACGCCTGCGCCTGCGTGGCGCCCGGCACCGCGCCCGCCCGCACGGTGCCGATCAACCGCTTCAACGTGCGCTCCTTCATCACCAGCCTGGCCGATGGCGCCAGGCTGCATGCCGGGCGCCAGACCGTGCTGCGCGGCATCGCGTTCGACGGCGGCTTTGGCGTGGACGAGGTCGCCTTGTCCACCGACGGCGGCCGCACCTGGCGCGCGGCGCAACTGGGCAAGGACCTGGGCCGCTACTCCTTTCGCGAATGGACCGCGACGTTCACGCCGCCGAAGAAGGGCGAGTACGAGCTGAAGGTACGCGCCAGCAATCGCATCGGGCAGAGCCAGCCGCTTGCCGCCCTGTGGAACCCGGCCGGCTATATGCGCAACGTGGTGGAAACCACCCGCGTGGTGGCGGCATGAAGGAGGCAGCCATGCAACTCGTCAAACCCGGGCGCCGTGCCGGCTTCATGCTGGCGCTGGGCTGCCTCGCCGGCGTGCCGGCCGCGCACGCGCTGGAGATCACCCTGCCGCCCGAGACGGCGCGCTACACGCCGAGCGAATTGCCCGGCTACCGGCTGGTGCAGCAGAACTGCATGACCTGCCACTCCGCGCAGTACGTGCAGACGCAGCCGCCGTCGTCGCCGCGCGGCTACTGGGATGCCACCGTCAAGAAGATGAAGAAGCCCTTCGGCGCGCCCTTCCCGGATGAAGACATTCCGGCCATGGTCGACTACCTCAGCAAGACATACGGGGCGGAGCGCACGGCCTACGCGGGCACGGCGGCGCCGCAAGGCGCAGGGGCCGCGGCACCGGCTGCCGTCGCCACCGCCGGCAGTCACGATCCCCTGGCCCTGATGGCGGCCAACAACTGCAGCGCCTGCCATGCCGTCGACAAGAAGATCGTAGGACCGGCGTTCAGGGACGTGGCGGCAAAGTACGCGAACCAGCCCGGCGCCGCGGCGCTGGTGGCGCAGAACATTGCCGCCGGCGGCGCGGGCAAGTGGGGCCAGGTTCCGATGCCGCCCTACCCGGGCCTGGCCAAGGAGGACCTGCAGAGCCTGGCGCAGTGGATCCTCGGCCGTTGAGGGGAGCGCAGCGGCCACGCCATCGCTTCTTGCACGCCGCCCGCCGGCCTGCGGGCAACCCGCATATCGCCGGGGCGCGGCATCGCCCATAATCTGCCGCTCGTCACGACGGTCACGACAACTCAGGCAGGAGCGGGAGCGCAAGCGGCATGGCAAGCATGGGCAAGGCGAACACTTTCTGGAACCGGCTGTTGCAGCTATCTCCCGATTCCGGCGTCAGCCTGCAGGCGCAGTTGCGCCAGCGGCTGGTGTCGGCCATCCTGGCCCGGCAGTTGCCGGAAGGCAGCGCCCTTCCCTCCAGCCGCGAACTGGCGGCCACCCTCGGCATCGCGCGCAATACGGTGATCCTGGCCTTCCAGCAACTGGTCGAGGAACACTTCCTGGAGACCCGCCCGCGGCGCGGCTACTTCGTGGTGGAGCAACTGCCCAGCGCGGCCAGGCCGGCAACGGCATCGTCGCAGGCGGCGTCCACCGGCGCCAACGGCGCCTGCGCGGGCGAGACCGCGGACGGCGCCCAGGGCGGCGGCCCCGACTGGACCGCGCGCCTGCCGGACATGACCGGCAGGCGCGCCATCGTCAAGCCCAGCRAGTGGCAGAACTATCCCTACCCCTTCATCTACGGCCAGTTCGATCCCGCCTTGTTCCCCACCGCCGACTGGCGCGAATGCTCGCGCATGGCGCTGGCCGTGCTGGAGATCCGCGGCTGGGCCTCGGACCTGATCGACCGGGACGATCCGCTGCTGATCGAGCAGTTGCAGAAGCACATCCTGCCCCGGCGCGGCGTGTGGGCCAACCCGGACGAGATCATGGTTACGATGGGCGCGCAAAACGCGCTCTACCTGCTGGCCGACCTGCTGATGCAGGGCGCGCGGGTCGGGCTGGAGGAGCCGGGCTACAACGACGCGCGCCACATCTTCGGCATGCGCGCGCGCGAAGTGGTGCCGCTGCCGGTGGACGAGTCCGGCCTGTGTCCGGATGCCGCGCTGGCGCAATGCGACTACGCCTTCATCACGCCCAGCTACCAGTGCCCCACCACCGTCACCATGCCGCTGGAGCGGCGCGAGACGCTGCTGCGCGAGGCGCGCCGCCACGACGTGGTGCTGATCGAGGATGACTACGATACCGAGAACCCGGCGCTGACCCAGCCCGTCCCCGCGCTCAAGAGCCTGGACCGCGACGGCCGCGTCATCTACGTGGGCAGCCTGTCGAAGTCRTTCGTGCCCGGCATCCGGCTCGGCTATATCGTCGCCCCCGCCGCCGTGATCCGGCAGGCGCGCGCGCTGCGGCGCTTCATGCTGCGCCATCCGCCCGCCAACAACCAGCGCGCCACCGCGCTGTTCATCTCTCTGGGCCACCACGATGCGCTGCTGCGCCGCGTGGCGCCGATCTTCCAGCGCCGCGCCGGAATCCTGCGCGAGATGCTGGCACGCCACCTGCCGCAGGCGCGCGCGCACAACTCGCCCGGCGCTTCGTCGTTCTGGGTGGAAGGCCCGCCGGGGCTCGACGCCCGCAAGCTGGCCGCGACCGCGCTGGCGCACGGGGTCATCATCGAGCCAGGTGACGTGTTCTTCTCCACCGATGCGCCCTCCCCGCATTTCCGCATGGGCTACACCGCCATTGCCGACGAGCGCATCGAAGAGGGCGTCAAGCTGCTCGGGCAGCTGGTCGGCCAGGCGGCGGGCCCGGCCGGGCGCTGATGCGGCCCCTGGCCGTGCGGCCCTGCCGCCGGCACGCACACGGCGGGCAAGGAGTAGCATGACGCCCTGCCCCAGCCATCGATCCAGCTCATGCGTTCCACGCGATCCCTGCCGCCCCTCCTGTCATTGCGGGCCTTCGAAGCCGCCGCGCGGCGGCTGAGCTTCAGCCAGGCCGCGCAAGAACTGTTCGTGACGCAAAGCGCCGTCAGCCACCATATCCAGCGGCTGGAGGCCGACCTGGGCGTGGCGCTGTTCGAGCGCCGCACGCGGGCCGTGGCGCTGACCGAGGCCGGCCAGGCCTACTACGCGCAGGTACACGCGGCGTTCGAGCTGCTGCGCCTTGGCACCGAGCAGGTTCGCGCCCCCGCCGCCGCGCGTACCGCGCTGAGCGTCGGGCTGCTGGCGTCGTTTGCCACCCGCTGGCTGGCGCCGCGGCTGCCGGCGTTCACCGCGGCCCGTCCCGACATCGACCTGCATCTGCGTCCCGATATCGCGCTGGCCGACGTCGCCGGCGGCGAGGTGGACATGGCGATCCGCTATGGCCAGGGCGCATGGCCCGGCGTGCGCGCGCAGCTGCTGATGTCCGAGCGCCTGTCGGTGGTATGCGCGCCCGCACTGATCGCCGGTCCCGCCCGCCCGCGCCAGCCGCAGGACCTGCTGCGCTACCCGCTGCTGGCCTCGCATGCGAAGCAACCGTTCGAGTGGAACGCGTGGGCGCATCGCTTCGGCCTGGACCTGAGGCAGGCGCAGACCGTGCAACTGCACGACTACAACATCGTGGTGGAGGCGGCGCTGGCCGGGCAGGGCCTGGCGATGGGCCGCCACCGCCTGATCGCCCCGCAGCTGGCCAGCGGCAAGCTGGTCCAGGCGCTGCCCGGCACCATGCTGGACGACCCCCGCATCGGCTGGTGGCTGGTCATGCCGCGCGGCACGCCGGGCGAGGCCGCGCAGGCCTTCCGCGCCTGGCTGATGGAGGCCGTGGCGCAAGATCCGGCAGGCGCCATGCATTAGCCCTGCTCATGCATGGTGCGCAAGAACTGGTTTGTCACAGGCTCCCGCTGCCCGTAGGATGAGGCTTTCCCGTCCCGGCCGGCCGAAGCTGCGCCAGCCGGGCTAACCAGGCATCCCCGACATGACCCAATCCCTCGGCGCCCGCGTGGCCGATCTCGGCCTCACCCTGGAACCGGCGGYCGCGCCCGCCGCCAACTACGTGCCGTTCGTGCTGGAGGGCAATGTGCTCTACGTCTCCGGCCAGATCTCGCGCAGGGACGGCCAGCCGGCCTATCTCGGCCGCCTCGGCGACAATATCGCCGAGGACGACGGCGTGCAGGCCGCGCGCCTGTGCGCGCTGGGCCTGCTGTCGCAGATCGCCGCCGCCACCGGCGACCGGCTGGACCGCGTGGCGCGCGTGCTGCGCCTGGGCGTGTTTGTCGCCAGCACGCCTGACTTCCACCGCCAGAGCGCCGTCGCCAACGGTGCCTCGGACCTGATGGTGCAGGTTTTCGGCGAAGCCGGCCGCCATGCGCGCAGCGCGGTCGGCGTGGCGGCCCTGCCCAGCGGCGTGGCCGTGGAAGTCGAGGCCGTGATCCTGCTGGCCCAGCCCTGAACCCTGTCGCGCGCCTCCGGAGGTCCCATGCCTGCTCCCCTCACACCCGCCGCCGTGGAGGCGCTGCGCGCCCGCGCGCCCGGCACCCGCACCACCACGCATTTCAACCATGCCGGCGCCTCGCTGCCGTCCGCCGCCACGCTGGAGGCGATACAGGCCCAGCTCTTGCGCGAAGCCACGGCCGGGCCGATGGAAGCCGGCGTGGCCGCGCGCGCGCAGACGGCACGCGCGCGCTCCCTCGCCGCGCAGCTGGTCAACGCCGAGCCCGCCGAGATCGCCCTGACCACCGGCAACTCGCCCGGCTGGGGCGCGGCATTCGCCGCGCTGCCGTCGTGGYGGCCCGGCGACCGCATCCTGGTCGCGCGCCACGAATGGGGCGGCAACCTCGCGGCCATGCGCCTGGGCGCGCAGCGCGCGGGGGCGACGATCGAGGTGATTCCGTCCGACCACAGCGGCGCGGTCGATCCGCGGGCGCTGGAGGCCATGCTCGATGAGCGCGTGCGGCTGGTCTCGCTGACCTGGCTGCCGGCCAATGGCGGCCTGATCAATCCCGCCGCGGCCATCGGCCAGGTGACACGCCGCCATGGCATCCCGTACTTCATCGATGCCGCGCAGGCCGTAGGCCAGCTGCCCATCGACGTGGCCGAGCTGGGCTGCGACGTGCTGACCGGCGCAGGCCGCAAGGCGCTGCGCGGCCCGCGCGGCACCGGGCTGCTGTACGTGCGCAAGGACTTCCTGCCCCGGCTCACGCCCGCCTTCGTCGACACACACTCGGCGCCGCTGGGCGCGGACGGCGAGCCCGTGCTGCGCGGCGACGCCGCCCGCTTCGAGTCGGCCGAAGCCGCGAAGGCAATGCACTGCGGGCTGGCCAATGCCTTGCAGGAAGCCCTGGAAATCGGCCTCGGGCCCATCCGCGCGCGCATCGACGCCACCGCGCAGGCACTGCGCGCGCAACTGGCGGCGATCCCCGGCGTGACGGTGCTGGACCAGGGCCGCGAGCGCTCCGGACTGGTGGCCTTCAACCTGGCCGGCCATGGCGCGGCAGACGTGCAACGCAGCCTCGCGCAGCGCGGCGTGACGATCGGCAGCAATGGCATTGCCTATACGCCGCTGGACATGAACGCGCGGGGGCTCAGCGAGGTTGCGCGCGCTTCGGTCAGCTACCTCACCACCGAGGCGGAGATCGACAAGTTGATCGAAGCGCTGCGCGCGCTGGCCCGCTAGCTAGCCCGCAAGCCCGGTAGCCCGGCAGGAACCGGCTATGCAAGACCGGAGCCGGGCGTCATGTCAGGCCTTGATTTCATTGCTCAGCGCCTGGCCCGACGCGAATTCGGTCACGTTGCGCAAGGTCGTCTCGCAGATCGTCGTCATGGCTTCCCGCGTGAAGAAGGCCTGGTGGCCGGTCACGATGACGTTGGGAAAAGAGACCAGGCGCTGCACCACGTCGTCCGAAATGATGGTGCCGGAGAGATCGCGGAAGAACAGATCGGCCTCCTGCTCGTACACGTCGAGGGCCAGCCCGCCCAGCTGCCCGCTCTTCAGCGCCTCGATCGCGGCCTCGGTATCGACCAGCCCGCCACGGCTGGTATTGACCAGCAACGCGCCGCGCTTTGCGCGGGCCAGCGAGTCGGCATTGATGATGTGATACGTCTGCGGGGTCAGCGGACAGTGCAGGGAAATGATATCGGCGCTGATGCCGATCTCGCCCGGAACGGCATAGCGAGCCCCCAGGGCCTCGAACTCGGGCGAGGGGAAGGCATCGTAGCCGATGACCTCGCATCCGAAACCGATCATGATCCTGGCGAACACACGGCCGATCTTGCCGGTGCCGACCACGGCGACGGTCTTGCCGCAGAAATCGAACCCCATCAGCCCGTCGAGGGAAAAATTGAAGTCCCGCGTGCGGTTGTAGGCCGGGTGGATCTTGCGGTTGACCGCCAGCAGCAGGGCAACGGCATGCTCGGCGACCGCGTTGGGCGAGTAATTGACCACGCGTACCACCTTCATGCCAAGCCCTTGCGCGGCCTTCAGATCAACGTTGTTGAATCCGGTGCAGCGCAGTGCGACCAGGCTCGTTCCGCCACGCTTGAGCGCATCGAGCACCGCGGCATCCGCCGTGTCGTTCACGAAGATACAGACCGCGTCGCAGCCCGCGGCAAGGCCGACCGTGTCCATATCCAGCAGGTCATCGAAGTACTTGAGCTGATGCCCCTCGGCGGCGTTGGCCGCATCGAGATACTCGCGGTCGTAGGGCTTGGCGCTGAATACGGCAATTTTCATCGCGTGTCTCCCAGGAGGATGGAGGTTCGCTGTTCCGGGGAACGTGACGACCTGGCGAGGCTAGCCCCCGGCCAATGCCCCGACGATCTGCACGAACAGGATCTTTGCAATCGTCATCGAAGGAAAAATCATGGCACAGCCGAGGTCGGGCTGGTCCGTGGGGGCCACACGATTGGCAAAGGCCAGGATCGCCGGATTCCCGGTCGCGCCGGAAATGACGCCCACGGTGATGTCGAACGGCAACTTGAAAACCCACAGGCAGATCAACGCCGTGATCAGCACCAGCGCCAGCACGATGGCAATGCTGTAAAGCAGGAAGGAGATCCCCGTCACGCTGATGGTGGCAAAGAACTTCGGCCCCGAGGCGATGCCCACCTGCGCCAGAAAGATGGTCAGGCCGAAATTGCGCAGAACCAGATTGGCCGACAAGGGCATGGTCCACACGAACGGCCCGGACCGGCGGATCTTGCCAAGATAAAGCGCGACCAGCAGCAGCGCGGCCAGCCCGAGGCTCAGCTTGCCGGCGCCCGGAATCGGCAGCGGGATCATGCCAGCGAGCAGCCCCACCGCCGCACCGATGCCGATCGAGATGAAACTCAGCTCGGCGGTGCCCTTGATGGAGTCACCGAAGAACTTGCGCATCGCTTTTACGTGGGCACGATTCACCAGCAGGCCGACGCGGTCGCCGACCTCGAGGACGAGGCCGGGGCCAGGCAGCATGTCGGCATCGCCCCTGCGCAACTGCACGATCGAGCAGACAACCCCCTCGGGAAAGCGGATGTCGCGCAGCGCCAGCCCGACCACCGCGCGGCTCGATGCAAACACGCGGGCATAGTCGAGATCCTCCCGGTGGCTGCTCATCCGCCCCGGCTGCAACTCGCCCAGGAGCGCGGCTRCGTGCTGGAGCACCGCCGGGTCGGTGGCGGTCGCCAGCAGGACATCGTCGGCCCGCAGGACCAGGTCCTCGCTGGGCAACTGGTTATGGTGTTCGCGGCGCACCGCGGCAATTGCCATCCCGGCGGGCAGGCGCGCCTTCAGTTCGGCGAGCTTCAGGCCGATGAACTCTCGGTTCATCAGGGAAATCTCCGCCGTTTCGATGACCTTTTCCGGCGGCGGCTCGATCTTTACCTTGAGCACCGCGCCAAGGACATAAAGGGCCAGGATCGGACCGGCCACGCCGAAGGGATAGGCCACGCTGTAGCCAACCGCGGCGCCGTCGTTCTTCATGACCGCAATGATCGCCTGCAAGGTCGCCGTGCTGGTGCCTGAACCCGCGAACATCCCCAGCGATTCATCCAGCTTGACACCGAACAAGGGCACCAGCGCCAGCGACACGAATCCGGCGCCGACCACGCCCAGGGCGGCGGCGGCATTGGCCTTCAGTCCTCGAGCACTGCTCAGGCCCGCGAAAAACTGGCCGCCGTACTGGATACCAATGCCATAGAGGAACAGCAGCAGGCCGAGAGTCCCGATGAGTGCGGGTGGCGCCGCTTTCGGCGCAAATCCCCCAATCGCCAATCCGACGAACAGCACGGCCCCCGATCCAAGCGAGACCCCCTTTACATTGATCTCGCCGACAACGTAACCCAGGGCCACGGTGAGGAACAAAGTGAACAGCGGCTGGGTCTCGAACAGCGTCCTGACTGCATCCATGGCCGGCTCCTTCTTGTCGGAACAGAGGATCCGCGCATCGGCGCGCGCACGGATCAGCTCAAGCCGTCGCGCGCGACCCGGATTCCCTCAATCGGGTGAGATTCGCTCGGCAGGTAAACCTGGCCATCGTTTCGCGCCCGGTGGCGGAGGGCGGAACGGCATTCAGTGCGGCATCACGTCGATCAGCGACCTGGTATGCCTTGCGATCATCAGTTCCTCGTTGGTCGGGATGACCCACACGGACACCTTGCCGGAGGCCGTGCTGATCCTCGGCCCGCCCGCGGCGTTCGCCGCGTTATCCAGGGCAACGCCAAGCCAGGCCGCCTGCCGGCAGACCTGCTCGCGAATCAGCGCCGCATGCTCGCCGACGCCCGCGGTAAACACCAGCGCGTCCAGGCCTTGCGCCGCGGCGGCAAGCGAGCCCAGCTCCCGCCCGATCCGGTACGTATAGAGCTCGATGGCGAAGCGGGCGAGCGGCGCATCGCTGGCGAGCAGCGCGCGCATGTCGCTGGAGACGCCCGAAACGCCGAGCAGCCCGGACTGGCGGTAGATCAGGTCTTCGATGGCACGCGCATCCATGCCGAGCTCATCCATCAGGTAAAGGATGACACCGGGATCCAGATTGCCGCAGCGCGTGCCCATGGGCAGCCCGTCCACCGCGGTGAATCCCATCGTGCTGGCGACACTCCGGCCAGCCACCAGCGCGCACATGCTGCTGCCGTTGCCCAGATGGGCCACCACCGTCCGGCCCGCCGCGGCGCCAGCGTCGACCGCCGGCAGGACGCTGGCGATGTATTCGTAAGACAGCCCGTGAAAGCCGTAGCGCCGCACGCCGTGCCGCGTGACCGAGGCAGGGAGCGCGAATGCCTGCGCCACTTCCGGCTGCGCCCGGTGAAACGCGGTGTCGAAACAAACCACTTGCAGCAGTTCCGGTCGCCGCTGCGCGAGAATGCGGATCGGCTTGAGGTTGTGCGGCTGGTGCARMGGCGCCAGCGGGCTCAGGGCCTCGAGCGCCGAGACCACCTCGGGAGTGGCCCTGGTTGCCTGCGTGAACTGCATCCCGCCGTGCACCACGCGGTGCCCCACCGCGACCAGATGATGGCCTTCGCCGTGCCCGCGCAGGAAATCCGCGAGGAATGCGATGGCCCCGCCATGCCCCAGTTCATTCCCGTCGCCCCAGTGCTTGCTCTCCACCTCCGCGCCGGACGCATTGGTGGCGCGAAAGGCGGGCGAGGTGTAGATCCCGTCGAGACTGCCGCGCAGCACCAGTTCCGGCTCGTCGCCGTGCGCACCGAACGCACTGAACTTGATGCTCGACGAGCCTGCGTTGAGTACCAGTATCAAGTCGGCCACAGCGTCACCCCATTGTCTTTCCCGCCTCGCGGCGCGCCTTTGCCACCAGCGCGGCAACCGCGCAGGATGCCAGCCGGGTCGACACGGAGTCTGCCCTGCTGGTGAGAATGATGGGCACCCGCGCGCCGAGCACGACGCCGGCCGCATCGGCGCCAGCGAGAAAGGACAGGCTCTTGGCAAGCATGTTGCCGGCCTCCAGGTCGGGCACCAGCAACACATTGGCGCGACCCGCGACCGGCGAATCGATCTGCTTGATGCGCGCGGCCTCCATGTCGATGGCGTTGTCGAGCGCCAGCGGGCCGTCGACGATCGCGCCGGTGATCTGGTGGCGGTCTACCATCTTGCACAGCGCGGCAGCCTCGATGGTGGACGGGACCTTCGGATTGACGGTCTCCATCGCCGACAGGATCGCCACCCTTACTTCCTTGAATTGCAGCGCATGGGCCAGATCGATGGCGTTCTGGAGGATGTCGGCCTTCTCGGCGAGCGTGGGCGCAATGTTGACAGCCGCGTCGGTGATGATCAGGGCTTCCTCGTGCCCCGGCACGTCCATCACAAAGCAGTGACTGACACGCCGGGCAGTGCGCAAGCCGGTGTCGCCCCTGACCACGGCCGCCATCAGTTCATCGGTGTGCAGGCTGCCCTTCATCAAGGCCTCGGCCTTGCCTTCGCGCACCAGTTGCACGGCAGCGGCGGCGGCCGCCTGGCTGAAGGGCGCATCGACGATCGGGTACAGGCTGATGTCGATACCGCTGGCCCTGGCCGTTTCCTCGATGCGCGCGCGGGGGCCTACCAGTGCGGGGGCGATCAGCCCCAGCTCCGCGGCTTCTACCGCGGCCTCCAGCGAGCTCCGGTCACACGGATGCACCACCGCCGTCGGCGTTGGCGGGATGGACCTGCAAAAATCGATCAGCCGCTGGTACTTCTCGTGCTTGGTGTCCACCCGCAATCCTCCTGCTGTCAACGGCCGTGGCAAGCTGTATCCCGGCGCCCTCAGGCACGCGCAAGGGTGGCCGCGCGGCGCGCGCGCTCTGGCTTGCCTGCCAGGGTTGTCCGGATGCGCGCGAGCATCGCCACCTGCTCGGCCGTGGGCTTGCTGCCAAGCACGCGCGCGTCTGCCGACAGCTTGTCGAGCAGCGCCAGCAGCCGTTCGCGGTCGGCGGGATCCTGGAGCAGGACCGGCAGCGTCTCCAGGGCCTGCTCCGGTGCATACCGCACGGTGATCTCCTGCTGGCCGCGAATCTTGCGCCATTCGTGGGGCGCCAGTTCGGGCAGGTATTCCGCATAGTCGGCGACCATCTCCTTGCGCATCTCCAGGCGCGAGAGCRGCAGCGGCTCCCCGTGGCGCATCAGCAGCAAACCCACCCGGCTGAGCGCCTCCACATAGCCGCCGCTGGCCACCGCGGCCAGGGCCGCCGTGACCTCCGGCAATGCCGCCGGATCGACAGCCGCGGCCGGCGCGGTCCGGGCAGACCCCTTGTCGCCAAAATACAGCGAGAACATATTGGCGTAGATGCCGAAGAAGGACGCCTCCGTCATGGCGTCGCGCATGGCCCTGTAGCCATCGAGCGCCGCACTGACGACCTCGGCCCCGGCCTGCTCGCGCTGGCGCAGCGGATGGTCGGGCTCCATGGCCTGCCGGTTTGCCCTGACGGCGTCGGCGGCGGGGCCCAGCCAGGCAAGCCAGGGATTCATATCCGACAGCGCCCAGTTCTGCACGCGCAGCGGGTGAAACTCCCGCAATAGCCGTGCGGACATATCGCTGGACATTGCCTGCACGAACGGTTGCGCGAACAGTTCATAGGCGCGCTGGTTGAAATCGGACAGCGCAGCCACCGCCTCGAACGGCTTCTCGTCGGCACGCTGGAAGCGATTGAGACGCGCAGCGACGTCTTCGAGGCGATGCTCGCGGAACTCGACGTCATATTCGACCTCGCCGTTTTCTCCTTTTTGCGCGCGCTCGGTAATGACCATGCCATACAGCCCGGGCGGCAGCAACTCGATGCTCTTGAGTACCGAAACGATCTGCGCGTGCTCCTTTTGCGCAACCTTCCCGGAAACGAAGATGCCCAGGTGACCGATATTCTGGTGAACCATGCCGACGATGACCTGGCCTAGCGCCTTGATCTGCTCGGTGCTYTCATACAAATCCACGACCCAGTTGAATGCCTGCTGCGGCGGGGTGATGTTGTCCCCCATCGAGGCGAACAGCACGATGGGGGATTTGATGGCACGCAGGTCGAAACCCTTGCCGCCCGCGCCCTTCACATCGCCGGACCACAGCTTGTTACCGACAAACAGATTGCGGGTGATCCACTCGATCTCCTCGCGGTTCATCAGGTAGTAGCCACCCCACCAGCGCTCGAACTCCAGGAAGCGCGGCGGTTCCGTGTCAGCCTTGTTGTAGAGGTTGAAGTATTTGTCCCACAGGCTGTTGGCGGGATTCAGGTTCTCGAAGTTCTGCACCAGATGGGCGCCATCGAACTTGCCGTTGCCGAGATCCGCGGTGAAAGAGGACAGCCAGGTCCCGCCCAGCAGCCCCCCTGCATAGCGCATCGGGTTATCTCCCTCGTCCTCGCTCCAGGCTCCGCTCCAGTACGACATCGGCGCACCGTTGATCACGATGGGGCCGGTGTCGTCCGGGTCGGACGCGGCCAGCATCATGGCCGCCCAGCCACCCTGGCAATTGCCGATGATGGCCGGCTTGGGGCTGTCCGGATGCAACGCACGGACCTTCCTCACGAACACCTGCTCCGCTTCGCAGACGTCGAGCAAGGTCTGGCCCGGTTCGGGATCGCGGAAGAAAATAACGAAGTAGACCGGATGACCCGCACGCAATGCGACGCCCACCTGCGAATCGTCCTTGRAGCCCCCGATGCCGGGACCATGACCGGCGCGGGGGTCGATGATCAGGTAGGGGCGGCGGTCCTCGCCGACCTGCACGCCCTCGGGAGGCGTGATGTGCAGCAGCGCATAGTTCACCGGCCGCGCGAACTGGCGGCCGTCGAGGACGAATTCGTAGTCGAAGTGCAGCACCGGCTTCAGGCCCTGCACCGCGTTCTCGACAAACTGATTGCCGCGCTGGCGCAGCGTGTCCCAGAAGAGAATGGCGCGCTGCGCCGCATCCCCCCCGTATGCGTAACAACTCAAGGGATCGGCGCCGGCCATCAGCCTGGCGGCGGCCACCGCGCCATCCCCACTGCCATCGCCATCGCCATCGCCATAGGCGGACCTTACCCGACGACCCAAGGCCGCTTGCGCGTTCTTGATGCGTTTCTGGAGCACCAGACCGGTCTTGATTCCGATCTCATGGGCATGCTCAAGTTGCTTTCCGGCATCCATGGTATTGACCTCGACAGCGAGTCCTTCGGGCATCCGGGTCCCAGTACTCTCCGGGCAACCGGCGCAGTGCATCTCGTTCGTCCAAGCTAAAACCCGCCGCCGGCAGAGCGCCTGTTCCTGCGACGCTGCAGGGCTCGCATGAGCGGCTCGCGCCATCGGACGTGCGGCAAAGCGAAAACGCCAACCACTTGCTGCTTGTGTCTCTATCTTCTTCGCTCCACCCGCCGACACATTGACTCGTCGCAAAGAAATGGCTGCCTTGTGACAGGAATACGTCCTGGCGAGCCTGCGGGGCCACGACATTGGGGTGCATAAGACACATCTACAAAACCACGCCGCCATGGAAGCGCCGATTCTGCTGGAAGGCCTGTGTCAAAGGCGGGATGCCGCCTGAAATAAAAAGCCACGATGTGGCCGGCTGGTGGAGTATAGGAAGGGTTGCCGCCGATCGCTAGGTTGCCCCGCTTCAGTTCCTTGGGCCGGGATGCCGGCGCCGTGTGTTCTTCACCGATCCACGGTGGCGCAGCTCGGGATGACCGAGCTGGCGCTCGACGACGCGAAACGGGCGCTCCATGTGGTGCGCCAGCAAGTCCGCCCGACTTCAATCCGTGGGCGTTTTCCCGCCGCCATCGTCAGTGAAATTGTAGAGATGCGTGTTGTCCGGAGTCTCCCCGATCTTTGTACCGCGCGGCTGGAACCGGATATGGCGACGGAAATTCTCGCTGTCCGACCTGGCGCTCTGGGTGGCAAGCTCGACTGCCTCGGGATAAGCCATCGGGCGCTTCTCCTTTTCGATCTCGAGCAGCATCGTCTGTTCGCTCACCCGCACGCTGTATTTGCCCAGATTGTAGAGGAGATACATGGCGAAGAGGTTGTCGAAGTCCTGGTAGGCGCCCTCCTCCCTGCGGAAGTCCAGGGACAAGACCGAGGGGAAGCGATTGGGCAGGTCTTTGAAGGCCACCTTCTCCTCCTCGTGCGGATCCACATAGGTCGAGCCGCCGTACTTCTTGTACAGCACCACCTCCATGCCGTACTGGCGCTTGCCCCACTCCTTGATCAGCTTCATCGCCATCTCGGTAGGGACGTTGGCCCTGGCGGCCGCCACCACCCGCCGTCCGGACAGAAACCTGGCGCTGGTCACTTCCAGGTCCTTGTAGCCAGCGCCAAACTTGAATGCGGCGCCGATGGTCTTGGCGCAGTTGAGGCGCAAGTAGTCGTACTTGACCTCGCCGCTGTGATACTCGGTATCCCTGGCCCGCTGGTGATAGTCGTCATTGATGCGTCCGAAGTAAGCCGCCAGGGCCTCCTTGTCGCTGGCCGGTACGCCGTGCACGCGCACGCCGATAACCGAGCGTTTGTAGATCTCGCCGAAGTCGAGGCCAAACGAGGCCGTCTCCCCGACCGAGGAGACAGTCTTGAACAGGTATTCCTTCTTCGGGATGGCAACCATCAGGTCCGTGGTGTAGTAGCCACTTTCGTGCTTGCGCGTACGGTCGGCATAGAAGTTGGCCGAGTAGACCAGATCGTCGCCACGCGCGTCGTCCCGGATCGCCAGCGCGAAATGGCCGGCCGATCCGCCCTTGGAGGTGCCGAAACTGATCAGCAATTCCAGGTCATAGGGATCCTCGCGAAGGAGGTCGGCAATCTGATCGATATTGGCGGGCTCGGGACCGGCCTTGCTACCGAAGTCGGCGGCGGCCGCCCCCGCTGACAAGAGAACGGCTATCACCACGAAACAAAGCGCCAGCCTCGTCTTCATGACTCCCCCTGTGCCCTCGAATACCTCGGATACCGCGGCTCCGCCCGCAGTGGTTCATGGCCCATTATCGGCTGCCGGGGGCCTTGATGCATCGCTGAATATCCGTCGAGGGGCCCGGCGAGTCTTCAGGTTCCGGCCTTGCCCGTTGAATCCGCCCCAGCCAAGGCCGAAGCCAGCTTGCCGGCCCGGTGACGACAAGCTGTGCGGGCGGGCCCTGTCTCTTGCTGCGCTACCGCGACAAGACGCCGTCATGGGCTTGATCGAGCACAATCATTCTGGATGGATTCTTCTTATTTCGACTTCTGAAAAATTTCATGGTGGCGTGCGTGACGGTTGCGCCTAGAGTGGGCACAAAGGACCTACAGAACACAAATGTCCGTCCGGTTTCCCTCTGACTTGTGGCGCGGGCTTCGAGGGAAGCCGGAGCTTGTCTCGCCCTGGTTCCGGAGCAGCCCAGGCTACATAGCCACCGGACCCAAGAATACGGCTCTCCAGATCCGGGCGGGAACGTTCGCCGGTGCGCTTGCCGGACATTGCCGTGTCCCTGAGCGAGCGCGGAGCTGGGGCACGAAGTCCGATAGGGTGTCCGGCTAAACCGGGCCCTGGGAGGATTGGGGATGAACCTTTGGCTGAGGTGTTTGTTCCGTCATGCCGGCGCATGGCTGTTCGCCGCTCTGACGATGATTTCCTTCAACGCTCATGCGCAAGCCGCATCGGACCAGCCGGCCGCCTTCAAGCCGGAAGAACTCGAGGCACTGGTCGCGCCCATCGCGCTCTACCCCGATTCCGTGCTGTCCCAGGTCCTGATGGCATCGACGTATCCGCTCGAGATCGTGCAGGCCGCACGCTGGGTCAAGGCCAACCCGAAAGTAAAAGGCGACGCCGCGCTCAAGGCGGTAGAGAACCAGTCATGGGATGTCAGCGTGAAGTCGCTGGTTGCCTTTCCGCAGGCTCTCGAGCCGATGAACGACAAGCTCGACTGGACGCAAAAGCTGGGCGACGCTTTCCTCGCCCAGGAGAAAGACGTGCTGGCGGCGGTGCAGCGTCTGCGGGCGCGGGCGCAGCAATCGGGCAACCTCAAGTCGAACGAGCAGCAGAAGGTGATCGTGGAGCCGGCCGCGGCGCCGGCTGCGGCGGCGCCGGCGCAGGGACAGCCCGCCAGCCAGACGGTCGTGCGGATCGAGCCGGCGGACCCGCAGGTCATTTACGTGCCTTCCTACAATCCGACCGTTGTCTACGGCGCCTGGAGCGCCCCCGCCTATCCGCCGTACTACTGGCCACCCTATCCTGCCTACTATCCGGGTGCCGCACTGGCCACCGGCTTTGCATGGGGCGTCGGCCTGGCCGCCGCCGGGGCCATCTTCGGCAACTGCAACTGGGGTGGCGGCGACGTGAACATCAACGTCAACAAGGCCGCCAATATCGACCGCAACTTCGACCGCACCAAGGTGCAGGGCGGCGGAAAATGGCAGCACGACGCCGCGCATCGGAAAGGCGTGGCATACCGGGATAACGCTTCGCGCGAGAAGTTCGGCGGCAGGAGCGGGGCCGGTGCCGACAGGCGCGACGATTATCGTGGCCGGGATGGCGGTCGGGGCGCGTCTGACCGGGCGTCCGTGGCCGACCGCCAGGGGCGTGGCGACCGCGGTGGTGCCGGTGACCGTGGTGGTGTCGGCGACCGCGGTGGTGCCGGTGACCGTGGCGGTGCCGGCGACCGCGGTGGTGCCGGCGATCGTGGCGGTGTCGGCGACCGCGGTGGTGCCGGCGACCGTGGCGGTGCCGGCGATCGCGGTGGTGCCGGCAATCGTGCCGGCGTGTCGGATCGTGCCGGGGGCGGTGGCGGAATCGGAGGCGGCGCGGGCGGCGGTCGCGATAACGCCTTCCAGGGCGTAGGCGGGGGTGGCGCCTCGGCCCAGCGTGACTTCGACCGGGGCCGCTCCAGCACGCAGGCTGCCGGACAACACCAAGGCGGCGCGGCCAGAGGTGGCGGTGGCGGATTCAGTGGCGGTGGCGGTGGCGGCGGTGGATTCAGTGGTGGTGGTGGTGGTGGTGGTGGTGGCCGTGGTGGTGGCGGATTCGGAGGTGGTGGCCGTGGCGGCGGTAGGCGCTAACCTGGGGGAAGCGATCATGGACTCGACACAAYGACTTCCCCGCTCCCGGTCTTGCGCCTGGGGCAGTGCCATCGCCATGGTGCTGGCGCTGCTTGCC
This sequence comes from Cupriavidus sp. 05N40, assembly GCF_056397305.1. NCBI lineage: Bacteria > Pseudomonadati > Pseudomonadota > Betaproteobacteria > Burkholderiales > Burkholderiaceae > Cupriavidus > Cupriavidus sp. 05N40. The sequence goes on along the minus strand of NZ_JBFTND010000081.1, from coordinate 7,890 downwards.
TGGGGTATGGCCCCGGCCCATGCGCAGAAGGATTTCAGCTCTCCCGAGGCTGCGATGAACGCCCTTGGCGACGCAGTGGCCACCAGCGACGATGATGCGATGAAGTCCCTGTTTGGCGCCAACTATCACGACCTGATCCCGCCGGTCGGCGCAGACATTCGCTACCGCTTCCTTGAGGCCTGGAGCCAGTCGCATGCCATTCGCCCGGAAGGGAAAGACCGCGCCCGGATTACGGCCGGCAACGATGGCTGGACCTTGCCCATACCACTGGTGAAGAACGCCAAGGGATGGCATTTCGATATCCGCGCCGGCGCCGAGGAAATGCGTGTGCGCCGCATCGGCCGTAACGAGCTGGCGGTGATGCAGACCTTGCTCGCCGTTTGCGATGCGCAGAACGAGTACGCGCAGATGAGCCAGCAGGCACAGGGCATATCGGTGTATGCCATGAAGCTCGTCAGCACGCCCGGCAAGCGCGATGGCCTGTATTGGCCAACCAAGCCCGGTGAACCGCAAAGCCCGCTGGGACCTGCGTTCCTCGAGGCAGGCATGCGCAGCAAGGCCCAGGGCGGCTACTACGGCTATCACTACAAGCTGCTTACCTCGCAGGGCAGCCATGCCCCGGGCGGCAAGTATGACTATGTCGTCAATGGCAAGCTCTTCGGCGGATTCGCGGTGATCGCGTGGCCGGTTCGCTACGGGGATACAGGGATCAAGAGCTTCATGGTCAGCCATGACGGGCGGGTCTTCGAAAGCGACCTTGGCCCGAACGGCCAGGACAAGGCGCTGGCGACAAGGTCCTATGACCCGGGCCCGGGCTGGAAAGAGGTGACCCCGTGATATCCATCCCGATGCCTGCAAGTATCGGCGCCGATGCCGACGATAAGGAAACAGGCGCCTTCCTGGCCAGCTACGGGTTTCCTGCATCCGACAAGACCGGTTTCTGGAAAGGCAGCAAGGCCGGCGCGCCGGTGCTGCAGGAGCGCTTCAATTAGCACACCGCCCGCCGGGATCGTGGGGCGATTCGCAAAAACACGGAAGGGAGAACAGCATGAAAGGAAAGACACTATTGGCCATGGCCATGCTGATGGCAGCTACCGCATCGGTCCGGGCACAGCCCGAAACGAAAATGGATGTCACGCAGGCCCCCGGGCAGACGAGTGCCACGGCTACGGCCAAGACGACCGCCAAGATCACCAAGATCGACGCGCCGACGCGAACGGTTTCACTAAAGAGGAGCGACGGCAAGGTCGTGGACCTGGTGGTAGGCGAGGAAGCCAGGAACTTTGACCAGCTGAAGGTTGGCGATGTCGTGTCCGTCGAATACCGCGAGGCCTTGAGCCTGAGCCTGAAGAAGGGCAGCGGTCCGCTCTCCCTGCACGAGCGCGAGATTTCTGACCGCTCCGCGCCGGGCGCAAAGCCCGGTGGCACGATTGGCCGGGAAGTGACGGCCACGGCCGATGTGGTTGCGGTGAACACCGCGGCCAAGACCGTCACCCTGAAGGGGCCAAAGGGACGCACCGTCGACCTGATGGTTGACGATCCGGAACGGCTCAAGAATATCAAGAAGGGAGACCGGGTCCAGGCGGTCTATACGGAGGCCCTGGCGGTGTCCGTGGAGCCGGCCGCCGCCAAGTAGCGGCACGGCAGGACCGGCGTTCCCGGGCGTTCATCCTGGCAGCGTTTGCCGTGGCGGCCACACCCCGTCCCGGCAGCCATGACGTGTTGCCGGATGCCGCCACCTGCTTCGAGGAAGTCCATTTTCGCGACGGAGACACGACATGGCTGCGACTGAAGCAATGGCACCCGGGTTCGAGCTCAATCAGTTCTTCTCGGCCTGGGAAGCGCGTATCGACCGCTGGCGCATCCTGAACCGCATCGCCCGGACCCTGGCCGCCCGGCGGGCGCAAGACACCGACGAATTGCGCCAGCAAGCCAGTGCGGTGCTGGAAGAAATACGTCCCATCGAGGAACTGAACGCATACCCTGGACCGAACCTGACCGCACAGGTGAAAGAGCGCCTCGACAAAGGCGATTGGGTCGGCCTCGAACGCCTTGTGCAACGTATCAGCGGCGCCCTGCTTTCCAATAGCTACCGGGATGACAGAGAGGCCTGGATCGCCGAGGACGAAGGCGAGTCGCACCTCCCGGATATCCTGCCACCATCGATCGGCCACGGACAGAGCCGCAAGCCGTATTTCGAGGTGTTGCTGGTGGCCGCCGGCGAGCGCTCGACCTGGCCCGACTTGCGGGAGACATTTCGCAGGCTGCGGCGCAATGACGATCATTTCATTTATGAAACGGTCGTGGTTGGCAGTTTCGAAGATGCGCTGCTTGCGGCAATCTTCAATTGCAACCTGCAGTCGGTGGTGATCGTCGATGGCTTTGGCTTTACCTCGCAATACACGTCGCCGGTGTTGCGAGACATCATCGTGCGCAATACCCCGACGGGGACCGGAGCGGCCATGGAGGACTCGGGTACGGCGCTTGCGCGCCTGCTCCGCGGCCTGCGCCCTGAGCTCGACATGTTCCTGTCCACCGACCGCGACGTCGGTCACCTCGCCGGCTCCGAGGAGGCCGCGCCACTGCGCCGGATCTTCTACGGCGCGGAAGAAACGATGGAAATCCATCTGGCCATTCTCGATGGCATCAAGGATCGCTACGAAACGCCGTACTTCGACAACCTGAAGGACTACGCGGCGCGTCCGGTTGGAACCTTTCACGCCTTGCCGATCGCGCGCGGAAAGTCGATTTTCAAGTCGAACTGGATCCGCGACATGGGTGAATTCTATGGCGCCAACCTCTTTCTCGCGGAATCATGCGCCACCACCGGCGGGCTGGACAGCCTGCTGGAGCCGACCGGCAATATCAAGCTGGCCCAGGACAAGGCCGCGCGCGCCTTCGGCGGCGACCGCTCCTTCTTTGTCACGAATGGCACCTCGACCGCCAACAAGATCGTTCACCAGGCGCTGCTCACCCCGGGCGACATCGTCCTGATCGACCGCGACTGCCACAAGTCGCACCACTACGGCATTGTGCTGGCTGGCGCGCAGCCGCTCTACATCGATGCATACCCGCTCACGCAATACTCGATGTACGGCAGCCTTGCGATCCGCCCCATCAAGCAGGCCCTGCTGGCGCTCAAGGCCGAAGGCAAGCTCCACCGGGCCAAGATGCTGGTGCTTACCAACTGCACGTTCGACGGCCATATCGCCAACGTGGAACGGACCATGCTGGAATGCCTTGCCATCAAGCCCGACCTGGTCTTCCTGTGGGACGAGGCATGGTTCGGCTTTGCGCGCTTCTCGCCATTGCTGCGCATGCGCACCGCGATGGGCGGCGCCGCCAGGTTGCGCGAACTGATGCATGACGCGGCCTATCGCGACAAGTACGAGGCGTTCAGACAATCGATCGATGGCATCGGCGACACCGATCCGCGGCTGCTCGACATCCCATTGCTGCCTGACCCGGACCAGGTCAGGATACGGGTCTACCAGACGGAGTCAATCCACAAGTCGATGTCGGCCCTGCGCCAGGGTTCGATCATTGTCGTGGCCGACCAGCAATTCCACACAGTCGAGCCGCAGTTCAAGGAAGCGTTCTTCACGCACACCTCGACCTCCCCGAACCTGCAGATCATTGCGTCCATCGACCTGGCCAGACGGCAGATGGAACTAGAAGGCTACGAGCTGGTGCAGCGCGCCATACAACTGGCCATCGAGATCCGCAAGGAGATCAACAATCATCCGTTGATCTCGAAGTACTTCCACGCCGCCACGCCGGCGGAAATGATTCCGGCGGAGTATCGCGTCACCGGATTTGCCGATTACGGCATGCCAGGCAGCACCATCGCGGATGCCACACAAGCCTTGCGCACCGACGAGTTCTTCCTCGATCCGACCCGTATCACGCTGCTTTGCGGCAACGCGGGGTACGACGGCACCCGTTTCAAGGGGCTCCTGGCCGAAAGCTACGACATCCAGATCAACAAGACCTCGCGCAACAGCGTGCTGGTGCAGATCAATATCAACAATACCCGCAGCGACATGGCGCACCTGATCAAGGCGCTTGCCGATATTTCCCGCGCGCTGGATCGCGAACTGGACGAGGGCGACGAAGCCGCGCGCGCCAGTTTCCAGGCTCGCGTGAAGGGATTGGTGGAGGACGTGCCGGAACTGCCGAACTTCAGCCGCTTCCACAACGCGCTGCGCGAGAACAGCGAGAGCGCAACGTCGGAAGGTGACATGCGTGCCGCCTACTACCTGGCCTATGACCCGCAGGCTTGCGAGTGCATCCGCCTGAACGACCCCCGCATCGACGAGCGACTGAAGAATGGCCCCGAGCTGGTGTCCGCCAAGTTCGTGATCCCCTACCCTCCCGGCTTCCCCATCATGGTCCCCGGGCAGGTGATTACGCCGGAAACCATTGCCTTCATGCGCAAGCTGGATGTGAAGGAGATCCACGGATTCAACGCGGCGCGCGGCCTCGAGCTGCTTAAGCCGGAAGCCCTGGACGCCCTGAACAAGGCACGCTGACCCGACGCGCGCTTGCATCCTATCCGTGATCCGCAGGAAGCACTGGATGGACTGAAGCGGAAACGTGTGACTTAACCTATCGAAAAAAAAGCGGGAGAAACGCCATGTCCTGGTTCGTGACAACGCTCAGAGCCTATCCGGAAATCGCCATTTTCCTTGCGCTGGGGATCGGATACTGGATTGGCGGGAAAAGCTTCAAGGGCTTCAGCCTGGGCGCCGTCACCTCGACGCTGCTTGTGTCGATTGTCATTGGCATCCTCGGCGTGAAGATTTCCCCCAACGTGAAGTCCGTCTTCTTCCTGATGTTTCTGTTCGCCGTCGGCTATGGCGTAGGTCCGCAGTTCGTACGCGGCATCGCCAAGGATGGGGTGCCACAAGCCATCTTCGCCTTGGTCATGTGTCTGTTGTGCCTGGCCTCCGCCGTCGGCGCGGCGCTGATGGCCGGATACGACCTGGGCTCCGCCGCGGGGCTTTTTGCCGGATCGCAAACGATCTCCGCATCGATGGGCCTCGCCACCGACGCGATCAATCGCCTTGGCTTGCCACCCGACGAGGCAAAACAACTACTCGACAGCATGCCGATCGCATACGCCGTTACCTATATCTTCGGCACTGTCGGCTCGGCGATCATCCTGGCGCAGATCGGCCCGAAGCTTCTGGGCATTGATCTGGTAGCCGCGTGCAAGGACTACGAAAGAGAACTGGGCGCCGGAGCGCCGGGTGAAGCCGGCACGGAATGGCATGAATTCGAATTGCGCGCCTATGCCCTGGCGCCAAACAGCCCTTATATCGGCAGGTCGGTGGGCGAGCTCGAGGCGGGAACCCAGGAGGGCGTGCGAGCCTTTGTCGAACGCATTCGCCGCGGCGGCAAGATCATGGAGGTGGACCTCAGTACCAGGCTCGAGGCCGGCGACGTTGTCGCGATCGGCGGAAAGCGCAATCAGCTGATCGAGCGCCTCGGCCCAAGCGGACGGGAGGTCGAAGACGCGGAACTGCTCGATGTCCGCACCGAGGGCGTCGATATCTACGTCACCAACAAGGAAGTCGATGGTCGTCCTTTGCAGGACCTGGCCCGCTGGCCGGGCGCGCGCGGCGTGTTCCTCAAGAAGATCAAGCGCGGGCCGACCGAAACCGTGATCCCGGTGCTGCCCAAGACGAAGCTCTATCGGGGCGACGTGATCACGGTGGTCGGTCGCACACAGGATATCAACGCGACCGCGAAGCAACTTGGCTATATCGATCGGCCCACGTCGGTCACGGACGTGGCATTCATGTCACTCGCGATCACGGTTGGCGCGCTGATCGGCGCGGTCGTCCTGAAGATAGCGGGGGTTCCGATCACCCTATCCACGGCGGGTGGCGCGCTGATCGCCGGCATTATCTTCGGGTGGTACAGAGCCATACATCCGACCTTTGGCCGCATCCCGGAGCCGACCGTCTGGTTCATGAACTCCGTCGGGCTCAATGTCTTCATCGCCGTGGTGGGAATCTCCGCCGGCCCCGGCTTTGTCGCCGGCCTGCAAAAGCTTGGGATCAGTCTTTTCCTTTGGGGCATCTTTGCAACGGCGGTGCCGCTGATCATTGGCATGCTGCTCGCCAAGTTCGTGTTCCGCTTTCATCCCGCCATCCTGCTCGGCGCGTGCGCTGGCGCGCGGACCACCACGGCTGCACTGGGCATGATCTGCGAAGCGGCACAGAGCCAGGTTCCGGGTCTTGGCTACACCGTCACCTACGCCGTAGGCAATACGTTCCTGACGATATGGGGCATGGTGATGATCATGATTCTCGCGTGAGCGCACCATGAAGAACCTGCTCGCGACCCTGACGATCGGCGCCATCCTGTCCGTCTCGGGTTGTACCTACTATGGCTATCCGGCCACCACCGCGCCCGCGAACTACGACCGCTCGTTCTTCGCGGCGGCGGACGCCTTGCGTGAACAGGGTGTGGCGATCAACGTGCAGGACCAGGCAAGCGGGACGGTCGCGGGCCTGCGCGATGGCACCAGTGTGAGCGCCAGCGTGCGGCAACAGCCCGACGGCAGCGTGCGGGTGCAGTTCAACGCCAGCGATGCGCGCGATCCCGGACTACTCGACCGCGTCTCGCGCAGCTACGACCGCCGGATGGGCCGCTGATCCCGCGTTTGCATCGATTCGCAAGTCTTTTTTGCCACGTACCATTTTTGGAGGAATGCGCCATGAGCAAGCCAGATCCGTCGAAGTTAGCGAATCTCTCGCCTTTTGAACTCAAGGACGAATTGATCAAGCTGGCTGGAAGCGTCTCGAACCGGTTGATGCTCAACGCCGGACGCGGCAACCCCAATTTCCTTGCAACCGTTCCGCGCCATGGCTTCTGGCAGCTTGGCCTGTTTGCCATGACCGAATCCGAACGGTCCTTCTCTTACCTTTCGGAAGGTGTCGGGGGTTTTCCGCGCAGGGCTGGTATCGAGGAGCGCTTCGATCTCTTCGCGCGATATCACCGCGACACGCCGGGAGTGAAGTTCCTGACCGGCGCCGTCTCGTTCGTGCGAGACCAGCTCGGCCTGGATGGGGGCGACTTCCTCTATGAAATGTGCGAAGGCATCCTGGCCTGCAACTATCCGGTGCCGGACCGGATGCTCAGGATCAGCGAAAAAATCGTCAAGCAATACCTGCGCAAGGAAATGATCGGCGCGCATCCCTTCCTGGGCGATTTCGACTTGTACGCGGTCGAGGGCGGTACTGCCGCCATGACATATCTGTTCAATTCGATGCGGGCCAACCGGCTACTTAAGGCGGGTGACAAGATTGCATTGGGCATGCCCATATTCACGCCATATATCGAAATTCCGGAGCTGAAGGAATATGACCTGACCGAGCTCACGATCGACGCCGATCCGGCGGCTGGCTGGCAATACCCCAAGAAGGAACTGGACAAGCTGCGCGATCCGGACGTAAAGGCTTTTTTCCTGGTGAACCCGAGCAATCCGCCTTCCGTCCGAATGAGCGACGAGGGTCTTGAGTATCTCGCTTCCATCGTCAAGGAGCGGCCGGATCAGGAGCGGCTGACCGACGACGTGTATGGCACCTTTGCCGACAACTTCGTGTCGCTGTTTGCCATGTGCCCAAAGAACACCATCCTGGTGTACTCCTTCTCGAAATACTTTGGCGCGACCGGCTGGCGACTGGGCGTCATCGCCACCCACAAGTCGAATCTGTTCGACGAGAAGATAGCGGAATTGCCGAAGGCGGAACGCCAGGAGCTGAACCACCGCTATGCCTCCATCACCACGGAACCCGACAAGTTGCTGTTTATCGATCGTATCGTGGCCGACAGCCGCACCGTGGCGCTCAATCACACGGCGGGCAATCACACGGCGGG
>NZ_JBFTND010000080.1:0-38334 GCF_056397305.1 Cupriavidus sp. 05N40 | reverse complement strand
TGCCCAGCCCGTGCACCCATTCGCGCAGCGCCTGCGGATCGAAGCCCGCCAGCAGCGGCGCGATCTGCGTGCTGCGGCTGCCGTAGCGCGCCAGGAAGGGCTGCGCCGCCTCCGAGTGCGTCAGGTTCATGCCGCCGCGCCCGGCCATCAGGAACTTGCGGCCCACCGACGGCATGGCGTCGTACACGTCCACGCGCCAGCCGCGCGCGGCCAGCACCTCGGCCGCCATCAGGCCCGCGGGGCCGCCACCGATCACGGCGATGCTGGCGGAGAGAGAGGCGGCGGGTGCAGACATGGCTTGAATCCGGAGGAAGGGCGGTGAGCCGCGGCAATGCGAAAGGCGTGCCTTGGGCGTGCGGCGCGGCGGATCGGATTATATAGGGCGGCTCGCCATGGCCCGGCGCGGGGTGGCCGGCGCAGCCCGGCGGCGGCTGATAAGATCCGGTCCTCGATGCCGCCAGCGTGCGTTTCCCATGACCGTATCTTTTTCTTTCCCGGCGTTTCGCGCCGTAGTGCGCGCTGCCGCGCGAGGCGTGCCTGCCGGCCTGGTGCTCGGCCTGCTGTGCGGAGCGCCGGCGGCGTTTGCGCAGGAAACCGCGCAAGGGCTGCAGGACAAGGCCATGCATGGCGACTTCCTGGCCCAGCGCAACCTGTCCTACTGCCTGCAGTCAGGCTGCCTCGGGCTGGAGAAGGACCGCGTGCGTGCCTGCGCGTGGCGCAAGGTGATCGTGCTGTCCGGCGATCGCCGCGTGACCGACCTCGATACCGCCAACCTCGAGTACGTCTGCGGCAAACTGAGCGCGGCCGAGCGCGACGCGGCCATGCGCCAGGCCGATACGCTTGCCAGGCAGATCTACGGCCAGCGCCGCTGAGCGAGACGTGCGGGCCGGGCGCTAAAATGGTGGTTTCGCGCCGTTCGCCATCGTCATGACTTCAGCTCCGCCGTCCACCGAATCCGTCCTGCAAGCCACCCGGCAGTGGCTGGAGCGCGCCGTGATCGGCCTTAACCTCTGCCCGTTCGCCAAGGCCGTGCATGTCAAGCAACAGATCCGCTACGCGGTGAGCGGCGCCACCGATAGCGAGGGCGTGATGGCCGACCTCGAGGCCGAGCTGAAACTGCTGGCCGAGGCGGATCCGGCCGAGACCGACACCACGCTGCTGATCCTGCCGCACGCGCTGGCGGATTTTCTCGACTACAACGACGCGCTGTTTTTCGCCGAACGCCTGCTCAAGAGCCTGCGCCTGGCCGGCACGCTGCAGATCGCCAGCTTCCACCCGGACTACCAGTTCGACGGAACCGAGCCGGACGATATCGAGAACTACACCAACCGCGCGCCCTATCCGATCCTGCACCTGCTGCGCGAAGACAGCATCGCGCGTGCCGTGGAGGCCTTTCCCGATGCGGCGGATATCTACGAGCGCAACCAGGACACCATGCGCAAGCTCGGCCTGGAGGGGTGGCGGGCGCTGATGCGCGCCTGAAGCGGCGCGCCGGGCGGGCGCCGCCACGCATCAGGCCGGAAACTCACTGCGCCACGGCGCAGGCTGCCTCGCCGTGGCTTTCGCCGGTATAGAAGCGTCCCGACATTTCCTCCAGCCCCAGCGTCTTCAGCACTTCGTTGAGGCGCTCGGTGGGCCGGCGGCGCGGCAGATCCTTGTACTGCGCGATGATCAGTTCGTTCTTCATCGAATGCTCCCAACCCACCAGCTCGGTCACGCTGACCTGGTAGCCGTGCGCTTCGAGTTGCAGGCAGCGCAGCACATTGGTGACCTGGCTGCCGAACTCGCGCGTATGCAGCGGGTGGCGCCAGATCTCGGTGAGCGGGCTGGCGAGCGATTTTCCCTTGTTCTTGCGCAGCACGCCGGCCACCTCGGCCTGGCAGCAGGGCACCACCACGATGTACTTCGCGTGCTTTTCCAGCGCGAAGCGGATGGCATCGTCCGTGGCCGTATTGCAGGCATGCAACGCGGTCACGATGTCGATGGCGGGCGGCAGCTGCGACGAGGTGATCGAGTCCGCCACCGACAGGTTCAGGAAGGACATGCCCTTGAAGCCAAGCCGCGCGGCCAGCTCCTGAGAAGTGCGCACCAGTTCCTCGCGCGTCTCGATGCCGAAGATGTGCGAGTTGTCCAGGTGGTCCTTGAAGAACAGGTCGTACAGGATGAAGCCCAGATAGGACTTGCCTGCGCCATGGTCCACCAGCGTCACGTCGGGATGGTCTTGCTTGAGGTCCTGCAGCAGCGGCTCGATGAACTGGAACAGGTGATAGACCTGCTTGAGCTTGCGGCGGCTGTCCTGGTTCATCTTGCCGTCGCGCGTGAGGATATGCAGCGCCTTGAGCAGCTCGACGGACTGGCCGGGGCGGATTTCGTGGGGGCTGGGCGCCGGTGCGGCGGGCGTCTTCGACGCCGGGGACTTCTGGGCCATCTGGGGAACCTGGGAAAAGCGGTGAGGCAGTGGGGCGTGCGCCAAAGCGGACGACGCGGCGCCGGAATAGCGGCAGTTTACCGAAAGTCGCCGGCGGCCGGGCGGAGTGGCGCAACCGCCGCAGCGGATGCCGGTGCTCGCCACCTGCTTGCCGCCTGGTTTCGGCGGGATCCCGGCGCGCGGCCCTCAAGTTTTCCGCAAGGCCGCCGTTGGTGTTGTGTGCGCCAGAAAGAACAAAGATCAGCGGCGCGCAAAGACAACCCGGGGCCCCGTGCGCGGCGCCCGCGGGCAGATGCCAGAAGCCCAGGTACCCACGGCGATGCCGCCGCACCCTTTGGTCGCGGGCTGCGTCAGCGCGCGGCGGGGGCGGCCCGGAATGGCAAGTGGCGCAGCGGGCGGGACCGCGCGCCCGGACAGATCCACCAGAGGGAACGACGGAATGGAAAGTCGGGGAGAACACCCAGTTGACGCAGTAGAAGGGGGCTTGCGGGTCAGTCTCGATGAGGCCACGCGGCATCTGCACGCCACCTATGCCATGGCGCCGGGGCGGATGCCGCCGGACCGCGCGGCACTGGAGGCGGCGCTGGCCGCCGCAGGCTGGGGCGGGGCCAGGCTGGACACAGCCGCGGTCGGCGGCTTTCTCTCGCAGTGCCAGCGCGCCACCGAAGGCGCGCCGGTGCAGGCGCTGATCGGAGAGGTCACCGACGGCTATTTCGAGATCGACATCAGCGCCGACGGGCTGAGCGTGCGCCTGAGCCTGCTGCCGGCGCAAGGCGGCCGCGCGGTGGTGCGTGACGATGTCCGCGCCGCGCTGGCCGAGCGCGGCATCGTGGCCGAGCCTGACCGCGACATCCTGCGCACGGTCTTCGAGGCGGGCTTATGCGACAGCGTGGAGATCGCCGCAGGGCGCGCGCCGCGGCCCGGCACGCCAGCGCGCTTCGAAAGCCTGCTGGCGCCGCGCAAGCCCCTGGTGGCGGAAGACGAAAGTGGCCGCGTCGACCTGCGCGACCTCGGGACCCTGCTGCTGGTCAACCCGGGCACGCCGCTGATGCGCCGCATCCCGGCCCGCCAGGGCACGGATGGCGTCGACGTCTTCGGCAAGCCCGTGGCGGCGCCGGAGGCGGCCGATCCGCCCTATGCCGATGGATTGACGGGCGTGGCCCCCGATCCCGCCGATCCGGGCGTCCTGCTGGCGGCGATCTCCGGCTCGCCGACGCTGTTGCCGCATGGCGTTTCGGTCAGCCCGGTGGTCGACGTAGAAGCGGTGGACATGCATTCCGGCAATGTCACCTTCGACGGCACTCTGCGCGTCAACGGCGATATCAAGACCGGCATGACGGTGCGGGTGACCGGAGATGTCATCGTCAGCGGCACCATCGAGGCCGCGCATGTCGAGGCGGGCGGCGACGTCGTGGTGAAGGGCGGCATCATCGGCCGGGCCGAAGGCGCGCACCAGGGCGGCGATGGCGCGGCGGCGCTGGCGAGCGTGCGCTGCAAGGGCGCGCTGCACGCGCGCTTCATCGAAAGCGCGGTGGTCGAGGCCGGCACCGATGTCACCGTGGAAAGCGGCATCCGGCAGAGCGACGTGGCCGCCGGGCGCAGCATCCTCGCGGGCAGTCCCAAGGGCGGACAGGGCAATATCACCGGCGGCCGCATCCGGGCCAAGGCGGCGGTGCGCACCGCCACCCTCGGCGCGTCCGCAGGCACCGCCACCATCGTGCAGGTCGGCACCAATCCCTATGCGGAAGCGGAGAAGGCCGAAGCGGAGGCCCAGCGCCGCCAGCTCGAGACCGACCAGGCCAAGGTGCAGCAGCTGGTCAACTTTTTCGCCAAGAACCCCGAGAAAGCGGTCGGYGACCTGCGCGAGAAGGCGCGCGCGACCTTGTTCAAGCTGACCCGCGACTCCATCGAGCTGGACGCCAGGCTGGCCAGGCTGGCCGAGCAGCTGCGCCCCTCGCCCGGGGCGGTGATCGAGGTGAGCCGGCGCATCCACGGCGGGGTCAGCGCGCATATCGGGCAGAAGTCCATGAAGATCATGGAGGACAAGCCGGGCGGCCAGTTCCGGCTGGTCGAGGACCGCATCGCGCTGGTCTGACCTCGCAGCGGGATCGTCCGGCCAGCGGGCGATCCCCATTTCCTTCTCCCTTTTTCTCCCCCTTGTCCTGCGCGTTGTCCGGCAGCGGCGCGCAATGCCGTCAAGGTAGGCAATGCCCCCCCCGGTACTTGGCGCGCGGGTTTGATTTGCCGAAATTTCCGAATGGAAATTAGGAAGCGGCTGATTGGTTGGCGTGGCGCCAGTGATTACAGTAGCCACATACCGCTCTCTTCCCCGGGGGTGGTATTCCCGATGAGGGTCCATCCCTTGGCCCTCCTTCCGTAACGCCGCATGCTTGCGCATGCGGCGTTTTTTTCTGCAGAAGCCCTCGCGGCGCGCCTCGCGGCTTGCGGCAAGGTCGGAGGCATCCAGCCACACCGGGGGACAGGCACCCATCGCATCGGGCAGCGCATCGCAATTGATGCCGCTGGGGCCACCCGCGTGCCCTCGTGCCCTCGTGCGAATACGCGCGCGCTACCAGACCCGTATCCTGATTTGCAAGGAAATGCAGCCGTCGACCTTGCCTCGCATCGTCGGCACATAGATCAGGCTCGCGCCCACGCGGCGGTACTCGACACCGATCACCGGTGCGGCCATCGGTGACCAGCCGCCATGATTGATATCCGGATACCCGCGCACCGCGCCTGCCGCGACGCCGATCCGGAGCGGTCCCAGGTGCAGGGGCTGCCAGCTCACGGTGGCGTAGGTCGAGTGGTAGCGCATGCTGTTGCGGTATTCGCCGGCGGACAAGGTGAAATCCTCGCTGACGCGAAGATCGATGCCGAATCCCCAGTTGTACGCGTTGTAGTGCGCAGCGTGGTTGAAGTGATAGGAGAGAAAGCCCGCATTGAGCCAGACCTGCGGCGAGAATCCGGGAGCGGGAGCGGCGGCGGGCGTGTCCGCTGCCGGCAAGCCTTCCGGCGAAGGTACAGGGATATCCGGCGGCTTTGCATCGTCCGCGCGCGCCGGCGCCGCTGCCAGTGATGCGCACATGGCAAGCAGCACGACGAATCCGCGCGGAAAAAGACAACGGCTCGCCGTACCAGGGACTGGACAAGCATCCATGGCCGCTTCCTTTGTTCTTGTCGTGGCGTGGATCGGCCGCGCGCGGCGCGCGGGTGCGCGCGGGCACGGCCAACCTGCAAATCCGGCGCGGCGCCGGCTATGTCGGAGCGGTATGCATGCTGTTCCCCGGTTGCGCAGCAATGGCGAACGCGTGCCGGAACGCTGCCGGCCGGTTCGTCCTGTGTATTCGGGCGCCTGGAGTCGCTACCCGTTGTTCTGGTTGTCTTGTGATACCAGTCTGGTGCCTGGGGCGTGCAGATTCAATGAATCGAACGGCGTAAGCCCAAGGAGGGATGTGACGGACAGGAGGCTGTCAACGGCTGTCCTGCCGCCATGCTTTTGGCGGGCGCGGGATGTGTGCGGGGGGAAAGAGAAAATGCTCTGCCGGGCGTGCCGGCCCGGCGTCAGCGCTTCCAGGCGATTGGCGCTGTGGCAGAGCAGGTGGCCATCGTGCCGGACCAGTTCCTGCGGGTGGTGAGCTTGACGAGCCGGTCGTCGAGCGGTTCGATTTGCCGCTGACGGCGCTCGGAGAGGCTGTTGGCCACACTGGAAAGCGCTGCCTTGCACGCCGTCTGCGCCGTGCTGGACCGCACGGTGAACCCCGGGTAGCGATAGTTGACCATCAGCGTGAAGCCATCCGGGACGTACTCGACCGTGTACTCGGTGTCTGCGTCGTACGTCGACATCTGCCTGCCGCCGGATGGCGCGGGCGCGGGCGCAGACGTGGTGCAAGCCGCCGATACCAGGCAGGCCATTGCTGCCAATACCTTCATGTATTTCACGGCATGATCTCCAAAGAGTCGCGTTGCGGGCGGCGCAGCGCAACCGGGTTCGCTTGCGAGGCTGGGCTGGATGGTACCAAGGACCCGCGGTGACTGGCAGGCGTGGCGCCCCGGGATTCGCCGGCGCCGGGCAACAAAAAACCCGGAGAGCTCTGGGCTGTCCGGGTTGCTTGGCACTGCTGGCAATACTCTGGAATGCTTGTGGTGCCGAAGAGAGGAATCGAACCCCCGACCTTCTCATTACGAATGAGCTGCTCTACCGACTGAGCTACTTCGGCCTCACCATCCGCGAAACAACTACTGGATGAAGCCCGCAATAATAGCAACGTTTATTTTGCCTGTGAAGCCCCCCAGGCAAAAATTTCCGGGGCGGACGTGGCTGCGGCCAGCCTGGCCATGGAAAAGGGACGCCCGGGGCGTCCCTTCCCACACCAGCACATGCAAGTGCCGTGGCCTTCTCGCCGGCAGCCGGCGTCAGCCCGCGGCCTTTTCCTCGTGGTGGTAGCGCGTGACGCGCTCCACTTCGTTCTTCGAGCCGAGGATCACGGAAACGCGCTGGTGCAGCTTTTCGGGCTGCACGTCCAGGATGCGTTCGTGGCCGTTGGTGGCGGCGCCGCCGGCCTGCTCGACCAGCATGGCCATGGGGTTGGCTTCGTACATCAGGCGCAGCTTGCCGGGTTTCTCCGGCTCGCGCTTGTCCCAGGGGTACATGAAGACGCCGCCGCGCGTGAGGATGCGGTGCACGTCGGCCACCATGGAGGCGATCCAGCGCATGTTGAAGTTCTTGCCGCGCGGACCTTCGTCGCCGGCCAGGCATTCGTCGATATAGCGGCGCACAGGCGGGGCCCAGTGGCGCATGTTGGACATGTTGATCGCGAATTCCTTGGTGTCTTCCGGGATCTGCACGTCGGACTGGGTGAGCACGAAGCTGCCGGCTTCGCGGTCCAGCGTGAACATGTGCACGCCATTGCCGACGGTCAGCACCAGGGTGGTCTGCGGGCCGTACACGGCGTAGCCGGCGGCGACCTGGTGGGTGCCGGGCTGCATGAAGTCGGCCTCGGTCACGGTCTGGCCGGGCTTGGGCATGTGCAGCACCGAGAAGATGGTGCCGATCGAGACGTTGACGTCGATGTTCGACGAGCCGTCGAGCGGATCGAACAGCAGCAGGTATTCGCCCTTGGGATAGCGGTTGGGGATCTCGTAGAAGCTGTCCATTTCCTCCGAGGCCATGGCGGCGAGGTGGCCGCCCCATTCGTTGGCGTCGAGCAGGACTTCGTTGGCGATCACGTCCAGCTTCTGCTGGGTCTCGCCCTGCACGTTGCCGGTGCCGGCCGAGCCGAGGATGCCGGCGAGGGCGCCCTTGCTGACGGAGTTGGAAATGGCCTTGCAGGCGCGCGCCACCACTTCGATCAGCAGCCGCAGCTCCGGCTGGATCGTATTGTGTTTGCGCTGCTCCTCGACCAGATAGCGGGTGAGGCTGATGCGACTCATGGGGTTTCTCCTTGAATGGCCGCAATTCTACATGGCCGCATGGCTGCCAGGCCGCAGCGGCGACGGGCCGCGGCGCGCCGGCGGCCCGTCGGTGCGCCGGATCCGGCGCCCGTCGCGGTGCCTGTCAGGGCGCCAGCGCCTTGCTTACGATCTCGCGCACGTCGCGCGACAGGTCCTTGGCGCCAGCCACCTGTTCCAGCGCGGCACGCATGCGGTCGCGCAGCGGCAGGGCGTATTTCTGCCAGCGGTCCATGACGCGTGCCAGGCGCGAGGCCACCTGCGGGTTGATGGCGTCGAGCGCCAGCACCTGCTCGGCCCAGAACACATAGCCGGAGCCGTCCTCGGCATGGAACTGGGCCGGGTTGGCGGCGCAGAAGCTGAAGATCAGCGAGCGCGCGCGGTTGGGATTGCGCAGGTTGAAGGCAGGGTGTTCCATCAGCGCGCGCACGGTGTCGATGGTGTGCTTGCCGGCGTGGCCCGGGAGGCTCGGCCCCACCGTGCCGCGTTGCGCGGCCTGCAGCGAGAACCATTTGTCGATCACCAGCGCGTCCTGCTCGAAGCGCTGGTAGAAGTCGGCCAGCGCTGCCTCGCGTCCGGGAGCGAAGGTGTTGACCAGCGCGATCAGCGCGGCGACACGGTCGGTCATGTTGTCGGCCGCCTTGTATTGCGCTTCGGCCAGCGCCTGCATGTCGGCGTCGCCGCTGTCGGCCAGGTAGCCCAGCGCCAGGTTGCGCAGCGCGCGCTTGCCGGCGGAGACCGCATCGGGGCTGTAGTCGCCCGGCGTGGCGTTGGCATGATAGGCGGCCAGCCAGTCGGCCTTGAGTTCCCGGGCCAGCGCTTCGCGCATGAACTGGCGCGCGCGGTGGATGGCGGCCGGGTCGGCCACGCCCATGCGCTCGGCCAGGTAGGCTTCCGCCGGCAGGGTGAGTGCCTGCTCGCGGAAGGCGGGGCTGAGCTGCTGGTTGTTGAGCACGGTGCGCAGCGCGGCCACCAGCGCCGGGTCGAGCTTGAGCTCGCGCCCGGCCTGCGATTGCGACACCAGCTGCAGCAGCGCACGGGTGGTGAGGCGCTGACCGGCTTCCCAGCGGTTGAACGGGTCGCTGTCGTGCGCGAGCAGGAAGGTGAGCTGCGCCTCGCTGTAGTCGGCGTCGACGATGACCGGCGCGGAGAAGTCGCGCAGCAGCGACGGCAGCGGCGGCGCATCGCCGCGCGGCAGGTTGATGAAGCGCAAGCTCTGCTCGGCCTCGGTGAAGTCGAGCACGCGCGTGGTGGCGCCGGGCTGGCTTTCGCCTTCGAGTTGCAGCGGCAGATCGCGCCCTTCGGCATCGAGCAGGCCCAGCGCGAACGGGATATGGAAGGGCAGCTTGTCCGGCGTGCCGGGGTGGGTCTCGATGCCGACCTTTGGGCAGTGCTGCGACAGCGTCAGCGTCAGGCTGCCCTCGTCGCCGTTCCACGCGGTGCGCACGCCCACCACCGGCGTGCCGGCCTGGCTGTACCAGCGGCCGAACTGGGTGAGGTCGCGCCCGTTGGCATCGGCCATCGCGGCGCGGAAATCGTCGCAGGTCACGGCCTGGCCGTCATGGCGCTGGAAGTACAGGTCCATGCCCTTGCGGAATCCTTCGCGGCCCAGCAGGGTCTGGTACATGCGTACCACTTCGGCACCTTTCTCGTACACCGTGACGGTGTAGAAGTTGTTGATCTCTTCGTAGCTGTCGGGCCGCACCGGATGCGCCATGGGGCCGGCGTCCTCGGGGAACTGCACCTGGCGCAGCACGCGCACGTCCTCGATGCGCTTGACCGCGCGGCCCGATTCCGAGCCCATCATGTCGGCCGAGAATTCCTGGTCGCGGAATACCGTCAGGCCTTCCTTGAGCGAGAGCTGGAACCAGTCGCGGCAGGTCACGCGGTTGCCCGTCCAGTTGTGGAAGTATTCGTGGCCGACCACCGAYTCGATATTGCCGAAATCGGCGTCGGTGGCGGTTTGCGCATTGGCCAGCACGTACTTGGTGTTGAAGATGTTGAGGCCCTTGTTCTCCATCGCGCCCATGTTGAAGTCGCCCACGGCGACGATCATGAAGCGGTCGAGATCGAGCTCCAGGCCGAAGCGCCGCTCGTCCCAGCGGATCGAATGGATCAGGGAGTCCATCGCATGACGCGTCTTGGGCAGGTCCTGCGGCTCCACCCAGACCTGCAGCAGCTTTTCCTTGCCGGAGGCGGAGGCGATGCGTTCCTCGATGCGCTCGAGCTTGCCCGCCACCAGCGCGAACAGGTAGGACGGCTTCTTGAACGGGTCTTCCCATACGGCCTCGTGCCGGCCGCCGGGCAGCTCGCGCTCGCTGACCAGGTTGCCGTTGGACAGCAGTACCGGATAGGCCGCGCGTTCCGCGCGCAGCGTGACGCGGAACGTGGACATCACGTCGGGGCGATCCAGGAAATACGTGATCTTGCGGAAGCCCTCGGCCTCGCACTGCGTGAAGAAATTGCCGTTCGAGACGTAGAGGCCCGACAGCGACGTGTTGGCGGCCGGCTGGCAGGCGGTGACGATCTCCAGCGTGCCGTGGTCGGGCAACTCGGGCAGTGTCAGGCTGGCGGCTTCCTGGCGGGCGTTGTCCAGCGGGCGGCCGTCGAGGCTCACGCCGACCAGTTCGAGTTCTTCGCCGGCCAGCACCAGCGGACCGGGTGCGTGGCGCATGAAGCGAAGCGTGTTGGTCACCACCGTGCGCGCGGGGTCGAGTTCGAGCACGAGGTCGACGTGCTCAAAAGCGAAGGCCGGCGGAGTATAGTCTTTGCGGTGGACGGTAACGGGCGTGTCGGTGCGCAGCATGAAAGAGTCCTGTCCTCTGAAGGCCAATGGGGCGTCATGGTCGCCACGCGGGCAAAGGGGCGGCAAGGGCGGCAGGTGGCTATGGCCGGATGGGACGAAGGCTGCCGCGGCCGCGCGCCGGCGTGGCACTGAAGAACCCATTGTAGCCAAGCACGGGCGCGGCGGCTCGGGCCGATGCGCCGGAGCCGCTCGGCGGCGGAAGTCGCGCTGTCACAGGCGGATAAAACAGGCGAGGAACAATGATCTTGCGAGGGGCATCATGACAAGGCAATGGATAGGCGCCCTGTGGGCGCGGCTGGCCGGCGCGGGTTTGCTGCGCAGCAGGGTGATGGCGGGTGCGGCGCTGCTCGGCGCGGCCCTGCTGTCGGGCTGCGCCAGCACCGTCACCACGGAGGTGACGGCATTCCGGCAGGGCAACTGGCAGAACGATCCGCCGCGCACCTATGCCTTCGACCGCGCGCCGGGCCAGGAGGCCCAGCTCGAGGACCAGACCTATGAGCAATGGCTGGCGCAGGCGCTGTCCGGGGTCGGCTTCGAGCAGGTGGCACGCGCGCAGGCGCGCTACCTGGTCAGGATGGACTACGACACCAATTCGCGCCTGATGCGCGTGCAGGAGACGACCTACTCCGATCCCTGGTATCCCGGCCCTTATGGCCCGTACTGGGGGCCCTACTACCGGCCGTGGGGGCCGTGGGGCTGGGGCGGCCCGGGTTACTGGCCACCGACCACCACCATCCGCGATGTGCCGGTGACCCTGTCCACGCTGCGGGTGATGTTCAAGGAGGCCGCCAGCGGCACGAAGGTCTACCAGGTCACGGCGCATCATCGCGGCGAGGAARCCTCGCTGCAGGCGGCGATGCCTTACCTGATCCGCAGCGCCTTCGTGCAGTTCCCCGCGGAGAACGGCAGGCCAAAGCGCGTGACCTTGCCGCTGGACCCGAACGATAAGTAACGCATTGCCCCTGCTGGGGTAAAAACTGAATTGCCCGGCGAAAACCCCGAATACCTTGCGCCCTCGCGTGGCAGGGTCTTCGCGCCGGGCCTGGCTGAGCTAGAATGACGGCTCGAATTTTCGGCCCGAGCCGCCGGAGCCTGTCTTGAAAGTTGCGCTGGAAGATTCCGGCAAGCGCGCCGGATACGACCGGAGCGGCCGCGGCAGACCCTGGTGGGGCCACTACTACCCGGACGAGCACAATGAGCAGCAAGACCGGCGGTGATGCACCGCAACATGCCCCCAACAGCCCTGAAGCGCAACTGCGCCTGGCAGCGCTGGAATATCACCGCAGCCCGACCAAGGGCAAGATCCAGGTAAATGCGACCAAGGCGCTGTCGAACCAGCGCGACCTGTCGCTGGCCTACTCGCCGGGCGTGGCCTATGCCTGCGAGGAGATCGCCAAGGATCCGGCCATGGCCGCCGAGTACACCTCGCGCGGCAACCTGGTGGCGGTGGTCACCAACGGTACCGCCGTGCTCGGCATGGGCGATATCGGTCCGCTGGCCGGCAAGCCGGTGATGGAAGGCAAGGGCTGCCTGTTCAAGAAGTTCGCCGGCATCGACGTGTTCGATATAGAACTCGACGCGCGCGACCCGGACAAGATCGTGGAAATCGTGGCCGCGCTGGAGCCGACGATCGGCGGCGTGAACCTCGAGGACATCAAGGCGCCCGAGTGCTTCTACATCGAGCAGAAGCTGCGCGAACGCATGAACATTCCCGTCTTCCACGACGACCAGCACGGTACCGCCATCATCTCCGCCGCGGCGTTGCTCAACGGCCTGAAGGTGGTGGGCAAGGATATCGCCAAGGTCAAGCTGGCGGTCTCGGGCGCCGGCGCGGCGGCCATCGCCTGCCTGGATACCATGGTGAGCCTGGGCGTGACCCGCACCAACATCACGGTGGTGGATTCGAAGGGCGTGATCTACACCGGCCGCGACGCCAACATGGAGCCCAACAAGGCCCGCTACGCGCAAGACACCTCGGCCCGCACGCTGGYCGACATCGTCAACGGCGCCGACGTGTTCCTGGGATGCTCGACCGCCGGCGTGCTGACCGCCGAGATGGTCAAGACCATGGGCGACAAGCCCATCATCCTGGCGCTGGCCAACCCGGAACCCGAAATCCGCCCGGAAGTGGCCAAGGCCGCGCGGCCTGACTGCATCATCGCCACCGGCCGTTCGGACTACCCGAACCAGGTCAACAACGTGTTGTGCTTCCCGTACATCTTCCGCGGCGCGCTCGATTGCGGCGCCACCAAGATCACGGAAGCCATGAAGCTGGCCTGCGTGAAGGCCATCGCCGAGCTGGCCGAGGCCGAGCTCAACGACGCGGTGGCGGCGGCCTACGGCGGCCAGGAGCTGAAGTTCGGCCCCGACTACATCATCCCGACGCCGTTCGACCAGCGCCTGATCGAGAAGATCGCGCCGGCCGTGGCCAAGGCGGCCGAAGAGTCCGGCGTGGCCACGCGCCCGATCAAGGACCTGGAGGCCTACCGCCAGCAGCTCACCCAGTACGTCTACCACACCGGCCTGATCATGAAGCCGGTGTTTACCGCCGCCAAGGCCGCGCCCAAGCGCGTGGCCTATGCCGAGGGCGAGGAAGAGCGCGTCCTGCGCGCGGTGCAGGGCGTGGTGGACGAAGGCCTGGCGCGCCCGATCCTGATCGGCCGCCCGCACGTGATCCAGATGCGCATCGAGAAGGCCGGCCTGCGCCTGAAGGCGGGCGTGGATTTCGAGCTGATCAATCCGGAAGACGATCCGCGCTACCGCGCCTATCACGAGGAATACCATGCGCTGCGCGGCCGTGACGGCGTCACGCCCGATATGGCCAAGGTGGCGCTGCGCCGCTCCAACACGCTGATCGGCACCATGCTCGTGCACATGGGCGACGCCGACGCGCTRCTGTGCGGCACGGTGGGCCGCTTCGAGGCGCACCTGGAACATGTGCGCGACGTCATCGGCCTGGCGCCGGGCGCCAAGGTATTTGCGGCAATGAACGCGCTGATGCTGGAGAAATACACGCTGTTCATCACCGATACCTTCGTCAACGACGATCCCACCGCCGAGGAACTGGCTGCCATCACCAAGCTGGCCGCCGAGGAAATCGCGCGCTTCGGCATTCATCCGAAGGTGGCGCTGATGTCGCACTCGATGTTCGGTTCGTCGAACCGTCCGTCGGCGCGCAAGATGCGCGCGGCCCAGGAGATCCTGGCGCAGGTGGCCCCGCACCTGGAAGTGGAAGGCGAGATGCAGGGCGACGCCGCCCTGGTCGAGGACGTGCGCCGTCACTTCCTGCCGGGCACCAAGCTGGCCGGCAGTGCCAACCTGCTGGTCATGCCGACCCTGGATGCGGCCAATATCGCCTTCAACCTGCTCAAGATCACGGGCGGGCAGGGCGTCACCATTGGCCCGATCCTGCTCGGCGCGGCCAAGCCGGTGCACATCCTCAATCCGCAAGCCACCACGCGCCGCATCGTCAATATGACGGCGGTGGCAGTGGCGGAGGCGAACGCGACGCGCTGAACCGGCGTATCGCGGTCAGGGACCGCAGCATGAAAAACGGGGCTCCTTGGGAGCCCCGTTTTTTTTGGACCGGTTTGTGATGCAGTTCCGCCGGCCCGCTGAAACCTGGATGTCTGGATGTCCTTGCGGCTGCCGCACCTACTGCAGCATGTTGTACTGCTCGCGCATCACCACGATGATGGATTTGGCGGCTGCCAGTTGCGTCGATAGCTGGTCATCGCATTCGCGCCGGAAATCGACTTCAGCGCTCCAGTTGCAACCCGTGTGGTCGGGCTGGTGCACGCGCATGGCGTGCAATTCACATTCACCGCACTCGGGGTTGTTGTTTAGGAACTGGTTCAGGATGGCCATCAACTCCGACCGGGTCTTTGCATCACGCCGCATGAGTCACCTCGTCCGTTGCCGTCTCGTTGCCTGGAAACTTAATCTAGGCAGGCATTGACGGCCTCGCCAATTGAATCGGCCTATTAAACGGCGACTTTCGATCCTGATTGCTCGGTAGGCTGCCTCTATCGCATTGCAGCAATTTTCCGGGCCCGACGGCGTCCTGCCATCTGCCTGGCAAGGGCGCGGGCGCAAGCCGCTGCGCGGCGAATCCTCGCACACGTCACTTCGCGAACTGGCGCAAAAGGCATATTCGCGCCYGGTTAGACAGATTAGTAAATGTTAATAAAAACCAAAATTATTTGCGTCAAAACAAGGCATGCCGGGCTTCGAGCTGGGGCGGCCATCTGCCGCAGGGCACGCCGCGCACGTTCAAGGTGGCGATGACGGTGGACCTTGCGGGCATCGCGCGCATAAAAAAACCCGCCATGGAGGCGGGTTCCAGATTCCCGTCGACAAGGCCGGCGCGTCAGAACTTGTGACGCAAGCCCACGCCGAAGGTATCGCCGTGCGACAGGTCGGTGATCTTGTCGTAGAAATAAGCGGCGTAGACGTCGGTGCGCTTGGACAGGTTGTAGTCGTAGGCGACTGCCAGCGTGTTGCGCTTGAAGTCCGCGACCGAATTCTTGGTCTTGTCGTAGGCGTAGGACGCCAGCACGTTGCCCGCGCCGAGCGGCACCGACACGCCGACCTGGCCGTTGTAGTGCTTGRTGTCGCCGTTGACGTTGTTGTTGATGTCGGACTTGATGTACTGGCCTTGCGCGAACACCTTCACGACCTGGAAGTCGTAGCTCAGGCCGCCCTGTACGGCGTTCTGCTTGCTGAAGCCGACCAGCAGCGGGCTGGTGGAGGCGGTGATGTCGCCCGGCGTGTTGTCGAACTTCACTTGCTGGAAGGCCAGGGTGGCGGCCAGGTTGCCGCTGAAGTACGTCAGGTTGCCGCCCCACTTGTTCTGGCCGATGGAGCCGGTCTTCTCGCCGAAGGAGTAGATCACGTTGGCGGTCAGGCCGCCAAAGGTCGGCGTCGAGTACAGCAGCGAGTTGTTCCAGCCCGAGTCGCCGATGATGCCGGGGTCGTTCACGCGCGCCGTGGACGCGCCGAAGTAGGTGTGGAACACCATCGGCGAGAACACGTAGGAGTCGATCAGCGGATTGAACAGGATGGTCGAGACGAAGTAGGGCGTGGTGTTGCGGCCCAGCTTGATCGTGCCCAGCTTGTCGTTCTGCAGGCCGACGAAGGCGTTGCGGCTGAACATCGAGTCGCCGTCGAAGCGGCCGGACTTGCCGTTGTCGGTACGGAAGAAGCCGTTCAGGTCGAAGATGGCCTTGGTGCCGCTGCCGAGGTCTTCGGTACCCTTGATACCCCAGTACGAGGTCTGCATGCCGCCCGAGTTGGCCACGTAGGCGCGGTCGGCCGCGCCTACGTTCTTGACGCCGCCGACGAACATGTCGGCCTGGCCGTACAGCGTGACGCTGGACTGGGCCATGGCGGCACCGCTGGCGAGTGCCGCGGCCATTGCCGCCAGCTTGAGGGCCGGCTTGAGTTGTTTCTGCATTGGTGAGATCTCCGTGGTTGATCCGTTGCGTGCTTTTGTGTACTGGGTCCCTGACGGGTTCTATTCGTTCTTGGGGCGCGCGCCGGCCGGGAAATCCGCTGGCTCGCGGACCCCTGCGGGGCGCTGCCCGGGCGCCTGTCATCGATAAGCAGGCTGCCTATTTTTGCTCAGCCGGATACTAAGTCGTTCAGGCGGAACTGCGCAATGCGATGGATCTGGTTGATGCATGTTTGCAACTCCGCGGCCGGCTCGTTGGCCGCGCGCCTTGCGAACTCGCCGATGATGCCGGCGCGGTCGTAGCCGCGCACGGCCAGGATGAAGGGGAAGCCGAACTTCTCGTTGTAGCGGCGGTTGAGTGTCTGGAGTTGCTCGAATTCCTCGGCGGAGCACTGGTCCAGGCCGGCACCGCTTTGCTCGCGGGTCGATTCGGCAGTCAGTTCGCCGCGCACGGCGGCCTTGCCGGCCAGCTCCGGGTGGGCACGCACGAGCTTGATCTGGGCGGCGTCGCCGGCGCCGTCCACGATGGCCCGCATGGCGTCGGCCAGCGTGGCGGCATTGGCGAACGGGCGCTGGGCCGCGGCGGCCTCGGCCACCCATGGCGAGTGTTCATAGATGCCGCCGAGCACCTGGACGAAGGTGGCGGCGGGCAGGGCGTTGAGTTGGTCGAGGGTGTAGGTTTGGCTCATGCTGGCGGGTCGGTTCAGGCGTGCGTCTTTGCGGAATGGCTGGCGGCGTGGCTGGCCGGATGGGGGTGGGTCTCGGCCCAGTGGCGCGCGATATCCACGCGCCGGCAGATCCAGACCTTGTCGTGGCCCTGCACATAGTCGAGAAAGCGCTGCAGCCCGCGCATGCGCCCAGGGCGGCCGAGCAGGCGGCAATGCATGCCGACCGACAGCATCTTCGGCCGGTCCAGGCCTTGCGGGTCGCCTTCGGCGTAGAGCACGTCGAACGCATCCTTGAGGTACTGGAAGAACTGCTCGCCGGTGTTGAAGCCCTGCGGCGTGGCGAAGCGCATGTCGTTGGAGTCCAGCGTGTAGGGCACCACCAGGTGGGGCTTTTTCTCGCCGTTGCTCACCTCCACCTCGGTCCAGAACGGCAGGTCGTCGCCGTAGTAGTCCGAGTCATAGAGCAGGCCGCCGTGCTCCACCACCAGGCGGCGCGTGTTGGGGCTGTCGCGGCCGGTGTACCAGCCCAGCGGCAGCGAGCCGGTCAGTTCCTTGATGATCTGCATGCCGATGCGCATATGCTCGCGCTCGGTGGCCTCGTCGATGCCCTGGTAGTGGATCCAGCGCCAGCCGTGGCAGGCGATCTCGTGCCCGAGTTCGACAAAGGCACGGGTCAGCTCGGGATGGCGCTGCAGCGCCATCGATACGCCGAACACCGTCAGCGGCAGCCCGCGCTGCTCGAACTCGCGCAGGATGCGCCAGACGCCGGCGCGCGAGCCGTACTCGTACACGCCTTCCATGCTCATGTGGCGGTCCGGGTAGGCGGCCGCGCCGATGATCTCCGAGAGAAACTGCTCGGAGCCGGCATCGCCGTGCAGCACGTTGTTCTCGCCGCCCTCTTCGTAGTTGAGGACGAACTGCAGCGCAATGCGCGCGCCGCCAGGCCAGCGCGCATGAGGCGGCTGGCTGCCGTAGCCGATCAGGTCGCGTGGATAGTTGTTGCTTGTCATCGGGGTCATGGTTCTTCAGGAAACTGTGCCGGCCGCCGCCGGCGAAATTGGCTCCGTGCGTTATTCCGTGCCGTGCGAGTTCGCGGCCGCATGGCGCATGGCTTCTTCACGCGACTGGATGCCGTTGAAGAAGACGTTGAGCACCACCGCCACGATGGTCCCCAGCACGATGCCGCTGTGGGTGAAGGGATCGGACCACTTGGGCAGGTACTGGAACAGCGTCGGCGACAGCGTGGGGATCATGCCAAAGCCGATCGAGATGGCGACGATGAACAGGTTGTGGCGGTTGCGGTTGAAATCGCACGATCCGAGGATGCGGATGCCGGTGGCCGCCACCATGCCGAACATCACGATGCCGGCGCCGCCCAGCACGAATTGCGGCACCGAGGCCACGATGTGCGCCATCTTCGGGAACAGGCCCAGCGCGATCAGGATGATGCCGCCGGCGGCCGCCACATAGCGCGAGCGCACGCCGGTCACCGTGACCAGGCCCACGTTCTGCGAGAACGAGGTGTAGGGGAAGGTGTTGAACACGCCGCCGATCACGGTGCCGAGCCCGTCGGCGCGCAGGCCGCGGGTCAGGTCCTCGTTGGAGAGCCGCTTGCCGGTAATGTCGGCCAGCGCGAGGAACATGCCGGTGGATTCCACCAGCGTGATCAGCATCACCACGCACATYGACAGCGTGGCCGCGATATCGAAGGTCGGGATGCCGAAGTGCAGCGGCGTGATGACCGCGATCATGCTGGCCTCGTTGACCCCCTCGAAGGAGACCTTGCCCAGCGCCATCGCCACCAGGGTGCCGGCGACGATGCCCAGCAGCACCGCGCAGTTGGATACCAGCCCGCGACCGAACTTGCTCAGCAGCAGGATCACCACCAGCACCAGCCCGGCGATGCCCAGCGCGCCGAGGTCGCCATAGGCCAGGTTGGGCACTTCCTTGACCACGCCGTCGATCACGGCGCGCGTGGTGGGCTGGCCGCCGCCGGCCCAGTTGATGCCCACCCGCATCAGCGACACGCCGATCAGCGTGATCACCGTGCCGGTCACCACCGGCGGGAACAGGCCGAGCATGCGTCCCATCAGCGGCGCCACCAGGATGCCGAACAGCCCCGCCGCGATCACCGCGCCGTAGATGCCGAGCAGGCCCACATTGGGGTCGGAGCCGATGGCGATCATCGGCGCCACCGAGGCGAAGGTCACCCCCATCATCACCGGCATGCGGATGCCGAACTTCCAGAAGCCGAAGGCCTGGATCAAGGTGGCCAGGCCCGCGGCGAACAGGTCAGCGTTGATCAGGAAGGCAAGCTGGTCCTTGGGCAGCTTGAGCGCGCCGCCGACGATCAGCGGCACGGCAACGGTACCGGCATACATCACCAGTACGTGCTGCAGGCCGAGCGCGAGCAGCCGGCCCGAAGGCAACCGCTCGTTGGTGAGATCCGTGGGGACCGTGGTGCTAGCGCTAGTCATAGGTGTGTCTCCTCTCCTTTGGATTTGATGGGAACGCTGCCGGTGGCTGGCTCTCTTCGGGGTTCCGGCTCGTGCGCATCGTCACAGGACGCGTTCTTATGAGCAGGAATCGGGCCTTGGCCGCTGGAAGGCAGCGGGAACACCGTGCTAGGTGGAGTGGCCCAGCACGCTGCGAAGATCGAAGTTGCCCGGTTCGTCGGGCTGCACGCGGTCGGCGCAGGCGCCGAGATGGTGCGCCATGCGGCTCTGGGCRAGRGCGGCGTCGCCCTGTTCCAGTGCRTCGAGAATSTCKTCGTGYTCGTCGAACGAGCAGGCGTTGTTGCCCGGCGCTTCCACGCTGGCGATCATCAGCGTGGTGCGCGACACCAGCCTGCGCATCATGGTGACCAGCAACGCGTTGCCGGAAAGCTCGGCCAGCGCGGTGTGGAACTCGGCCGACAGGCGGATCCACTTGGGGCGCTCATTGGTGAGAAAGGCCTGGCGCTCGGCCCCGACCATCTTGCGCAGCGGCGCGATCACGCGCTTGACGTCGCGCATCGCGGCGAGCTTTTCCAGCACCGCCCGCTCGAGCATCTGGCGCAACTCGAACATGTCATGCGCCTCGTCGGTGGAGGGGCTGGCGATAAAGGCGCCGCGGTTGGGTTCGAGGTCGACCATGCCGTCGGCGGCCAGTCGCGCCAGTACCTTGCGCACGGTATGGCGCGCGGTGGCATAGATTTCGCAAAGCGAGTGTTCGGTCAGCTTGGTGCGCGGCGGCAGCCTGTGCTCCATGATCGCGTCATAGATCTCGTGATACATGCGCTCCTCGACGGACCCCTTGCGGGCGGGTTTGATTTCGGTCGGGGCGGCGGTGTCATCGACACCGGCAATCAGCTTGAGACTCTTGGACATCTTGGCACCAGCGTATTGGTGGGAGGGGAGCGGCGCGCCTTGGGAATCGGCCGGAAGCAGCGGCCAAAACCAGTAGCGCGCCCCAAAAATTGTTGACAATTATTTGGTTATGCGTTCAATATTGTCAACAAAACCGAGCTAGGTTTTCGACAACTCAGGGTAATTCCTGAGTTGCCATCCGGAGTGGTGCGAAGCATTGTCGCCCTGCACCAGTCCAGCGCCGGGATGCGTTAGAAATACGTACCGAGCGGGCACCATTCCCCACAAATGGTGCTAGTGAAGGCAGCGGCGCCTCTCACAACCCAAAGCCCTAAGGAAGAACAGGATGGGACGCTTGACCACTCATGTACTCGACACGGCAGCCGGGACCCCCGGCGCCGGCATGTCGATTTCCCTGCATAAAATTGTCAACAATCGGCGAGAGACTCTGAAAACAGTCGTCACCAACCACGATGGCCGTTGCGACCAGCCCCTGCTGGACGGCGACACCATGGCGGCAGGCGTGTACGAACTGGAATTCGGCGCCGGCGACTATTTCCGCGCGCAGGGCACCAAGCTGCCGGAACCGGCGTTCCTCGACGTGGTGACGCTGCGCTTCGGCATTGCGGACACGGCCGCGCACTACCACGTGCCGCTGCTGGTCTCCCCCTGGTCGTATTCGACTTACCGCGGCAGCTGAGCGCGGACCAGGCAACACAGGAGACAAGACATGGAAGGCTATATCCTCGACTGGGCCAATCTGTTGCTGCGGTGGGTGCACGTCATCACCGCCATCGCGTGGATCGGTTCCTCGTTCTATTTCGTCTGGCTCGACAACAGCCTGACGCGTCCCGACGACCCCGACCTGCAGGAGAAAGGCGTGGGCGGCGAGCTGTGGGCCGTGCACGGCGGCGGCTTCTACAACCCGCAGAAATACCTCAGCGCGCCCAAGACGCTGCCGGAGAACCTGCACTGGTTCTACTGGGAGTCGTATTCCACCTGGATGACAGGCTTCGGCCTGCTGGTGGTGCTGTACCTGTTCAACGCCAGCACGTTCCTGATCGACAAGAACGTCTTCGACATGTCGCCGGGCGCGGC
Source organism: Cupriavidus sp. 05N40 (assembly GCF_056397305.1). Classification (NCBI taxonomy): domain Bacteria; kingdom Pseudomonadati; phylum Pseudomonadota; class Betaproteobacteria; order Burkholderiales; family Burkholderiaceae; genus Cupriavidus; species Cupriavidus sp. 05N40. The sequence goes on along the minus strand of NZ_JBFTND010000080.1, from coordinate 17,084 downwards.
CGTCGGCTTTGCGCTGTCCTACCTGGGCCTGGGCTGGGTGGTGTACGACTGCATCTGCCGCGTGTTCGGCAAGAGCGACCGCACCGTCGGCATCCTGGTGGCGATCTACGTGGCGGTGGCCGCATACGTGGCCTGCCACGTGTTCTCCGGCCGCGCGGCGTTCCTGCTGACCGGCGCGATGATCGCCACCATCATGAGCGCCAACGTGCTGGTGTGGATCATCCCCGGGCAGCGCAAGGTCGTCGCCGCGCTGCGCAAGGGCGATCCGGTGGATCCGGTGCACGGCAAGAACGCCAAGCAGCGCAGCGTGCACAACACCTACTTCACGCTGCCGGTGCTGTTCGCCATGCTGTCGAACCACTACAGCATGACCTACAGCTACAAGTACAACTGGGCCGTGCTGGTGCTGATCATGCTGGCCGGCGTGCTGATCCGCCAGTTCTTCATCCTCAAGCACAAGGGCAAGATCAACGTGGCCTGGCCGGCCGCCGGCGTGGCCGTGCTGGCCGTGGTCGCCGTGATGATCGCACCCATGCCGCGCGAGACCGTGGCGGGCAAGGACGGCGGCGCCGCTACCCAGGTGAGCTTCACCAAGGTGCAGGAAGTCATCAACTCGCGCTGCATCCAGTGCCATGCCGCGTCGCCGAAGATGATGCCGAGCGCGGCCAAGGGCATCAAGCTCGATACCGCCGACGAGATCAAGGCGCACGCGCAGCTGATCTACCAGCAGGCGGTGCAGCAGAAGGCCATGCCGCTGGGCAACGTCACGCAGATCACSGAMGAYGAGCGSGCGCTGCTGGGSCAGTGGTTCGAGGSYGGCGCSAAGACYACCAACTGACCTTTGCGCCGCGTCGCCGTGGCGACGCGAGCAGGAAAAACGGGGCGCAAGCCCCGTTTTTCCTGCCTTCGACCCTCAGTCGTCCCATCCCATCCCCGCTACTGCATATTGGCAATGCAGTTCGCCAGGTTCCGGATATCGGCATCCGACAACCCCTTCGCCACGCTGGTCATGCTGCCGGCATCGTTGGTGCGGCGGCGCGAACGGAAGGCTTCCAGCTGCTTGACGATGTACGCATATTGCTGCCCGGCCACGCGCGGGATCTCGTTCTGCCCGGTGAAGCCGCCCAGATGGCACATCGTGCAGAGCACCTCGTCGGCCTTCTTCCTGCCTGCCTCGACCTTCTGCTCGTCGGCCTTGAACTGCGACGCAATGGGCTTTTGCGCGGAGAAGTTGCACGCCACACGCGTTGCCAAATTGGCAGCTTTGGGCGGCGCGCGCTGCATTTTTCACCTAGAGTTTGAAGGCGTTGCTGCGCCACGCTGCTGCTGCTCCCGCTGCCTGACGGGGCACGCCATCCTGGTCGTGTTCCGTCCCGTTCCGTCCTGATGGAGGAGTCCGATATGCCGTTTCCCGGTCATCTTGTCTTGCTGTCCCGCCGCGCAGGCTGCGCGGCCCGGTCCGCTCCGGACCGCCGCTCCGCGCTCGCCGGCACGTTGCGTGCCGGGCCGGTCGACCGGCGCCGGCGCCTGCTGCTGGGCGCCGCCGGCCTGGGGCTGGCAGCGCTGGCGTTGGCGGTGCGGCCGTCGCGCGCGCTGGCGCAGGGCAGCCGCGACGCGGGGCCGGTGCGCATCGGCGTGATCGGTTCCGGCCGCATCGGCAGCACGCTTGGCGGGCTATGGGTGAAGGCGGGGCATCCGGTGTTGTTTTCCTCGCGGCATCCGGAGGAGCTCAAGCCGCTGGTCGACAAGCTCGGTCCGCTGGCGCGCGCCGGCACCGTGGCCGAGGCGCTGGCCTATGCCGACGTGATCTTCCTTGCCGTGCCTTACAAGGCGCTGCCCGAGATTGCCGAGCAGAACGCCGGCGCGTTCAACGGCAAGGTGGTGGTGGATGCGACCAACGCCATTCGCCAGCGCGACGGCGCCATTGCCGACGAGGCGCTCGGCAACGGCATCGGCATCACCACGGCGAAGTACCTGCGGGGCGCGCGCGTGGTGCGCGCCTTCAATTTCATGGGTGCCGCCAATTTCGCGAAGGACAACCACCGTGCCGAAGGGCTGCTGGCCGTGCCGATCGCCGCGGACGATCCCGCGGCCTTGCGCGTTGGCGAGCAACTGGTGCGCGACGCCGGCTTCGAGCCGGTGGTGGTGGGCCCGCTGGCCACGGCCGACAGCTTTGCGCCGGGCGGCCCGCTGTTCCACCAGATCGGCTCCGCAGAGGCGATGCGGGCACGCATGGCACAGGAAAGCGGCCGGCCGACGGCGGCGGGCGCGGCGGCGAAGTGAGCGCCGAATTGAGCGCCGCAGTGTGCGCCGAATTGAGCGCGCCGCACCGGCGCCGCGGTGGCCGCGCTTAGCCGCCCACGCCCAGCAGCGCCAGCACGCCCAGCGCCAGGAAGATTGCCGCGGCGATCTTGTGCACCAGCGCGATCGGCATCTTGTTGGCGAAACGGTCGCCGAGCAGCACGGCAGGCGCGTTGGCCAGCATCATGCCGAAGGTGGTGCCTGCCACCACGCCGATGACCTCGCCGCTGAAGCGGGCCGCCAGCGCCACGGTGGCGATCTGCGTCTTGTCGCCCATCTCCGCGAAGAAGAAGGCCACGATGGTGGTGCCGAGGATGCCGAGCGCACCCTTGACCGGCTTGGCCTGCTCGGCGTCGTCGAGCTTGTCGGGGATCAGCATCCAGCCGGCCATGGCGATAAAGCCCACGCCAAGGATCCAGCGCAGGACCTCGGCGCCGAGCATGTGCGTGATCCAGCCGCCGAGCGCGCCGGCAAAACCGTGGTTGACGATGGTCGCGATGAAGATGCCAAGGATGATCGGCAGGGGCTTGCGGTACCGGGCCGCGAGCACGAGGGACAGCAATTGGGTCTTGTCGCCCATTTCAGCGAGGGCGACGATGCCTGTGGAGACGAGGAAGGCTTCCATTTTTATAGGTGATAACCGGGCCGCTGCATCGCGAGATGCCAATGACACACACCTTTCCCGGCCCGGCCAGAAAGGTGATGTCATCGGTCTCGCCAGGCCCTGGAAACAGGCGCCTGGCCCGTTCCGGATGCTGCGCACGCCATAACCGCAAGCGGTCAAGTCTGTTGACGTACGCCCCCGTTTTTCCGCTTCCCGCGTTGCGCGGGTGGTGAAAACGGGGCGGCTACTCCCCAATGGAAGCCCGCATTATGCCAAGGCGGGCCGTGCTCGTCCAGTGCCTCCGCTCACAGCGCAGGGCAATCGCGCCATGTACTCCGTAGCGAGCCAAAGAGAATCCGCTCCCGATAGTGCCTCACATCACCGCGCCATCAGCGCGAACACGCCCCAGCCCAGGTATTCACGCGTGTACGCGGCGTAGCGTTCGGGTGCCGAGGTCAGTTCGGCCCGAACCTCTTTCGCGAAGCCGTCGTCGGGATTCGCTTCGAGCCACCGGCGCATGGTGAGCCACTTGGCCGCCTCGTATCTGTCCCAGCTGTCTTGGTCCGCCAAAACCATTTCCACGACGTCGTAGTCGAGGTCGCCGAAAGACGCGAGAAGTTCTGGAAGCATCAGAAAGTCGGCGATCGAACCGGCAAGGCATCCCTTGGCAACGTCCTCCGTCGGCGGCAACCGCAGCCAGTACGGCTCGCCGATGAGGATGGTCCCTCCGGTGCGCAGGCTCTCCGCCAGAAGTCCGATGGTGCCGACGACYCCCCCACCGATCCAGGTGGCACCGAGACAGGCTGCCACGCCGACCTTTTCGTCGGCGACGTAGCCGGCAGCGTCGCCGTGGATGAACGCGACCTGATTGGCGACGCCGAGTTCTTCAGCGCGCAGTTTCGCTTGCCCGGTGAACAACTGGCTCAGGTCGATACCGGTGCCGATGATTCCGTAATCGCGTGCCCAGGTGCACAGCATCTCGCCCGAACCGCTGCCGAGGTCGAGCACACGGGTCCCCGGTTCCAGGCGCAACGCCGCGCCGAGCGTGGCGAGCTTTTCGGGTGTGAACGGGTTATGGATGCGGTGAGCACTTTCGGTGATGCTGAAGATCCGTGGAATGTCCACTGCAGAGACTCCTTGCGGGCGTGAATGGAATCGGTACACCAATACATCGCGTGATGGCTCTGGTTACAGCGGCACCGGCGCGTTGTCGCTGGTCTGGCGGCCGCGGAAATCGGTCCAGCACAGCGCCTTGAAGTCGTACAGCTTGCAGCGGCGCGCGGTGCCGAAGTACCAGCGCCAGCTGAAGTTCTGGATGATGATGCGGCCCGGCAGCGTCTGCTCCAGCAGGGCCTGGGCGCGCTTGAGGCGGTACAGCGGCACGCTCATGTCCACGTGGTGCGCGGTGTGTTCCATGATGTGATGCAGCGCCGCGCCGATGCCGTAGCGGAAGCGCAGGTGCACGGTGGTGGAGACGAACGGCTGGGCGCGCGCCCACATGGCCTTGGTGTCATACCAGGCCACGCTGGTATGCGTGTGGTGCACATAAAGCACGAAGCCCACCGTGAGGTTCCATACCAGGAAGGGCAGCACGAAACCCAGTCCGACCAGCAGCGCGGCCGACTGGCCGGTGGCCTGCGCCAGCCACGCCAGCGCGCCGATCCAGGCTGCGCCGAACACGGCGACCAGGGTGCAGTCCCACAGGAAGATGGCGCGCCGCGTCGGCATCTGGCGGCGGCTCGGGAAGAACATCTTGCACCACCAGATCTCCACCAGGTAGTACAGCCCGGCGCCGAAGCCGGTGCGGTAGATGCGTTCCATCGCGCGGCGCCAGCGCGGCAGCGCCCGGAACTCCTCGAGCGAGTACGGCGCCCACACGAAGTCGAAGCCCTTGAGGTTGGAATAGCCGTGGTGCACCACGTTGTGGCCGACTTCCCACAGGCTGTAGGGCGTCAGCGAAGGCAGGAAGGTCAGCCGCCCGAGCCACTTGTTGAGGCCGCGCCGCGGCGTCAGGCTCTGGTGGCAGGCGTCGTGGCCGATGATGAACAGGCGGGCGATGATGAGGCCCGTCACCACGCCGGCGGCCGTCTTGGCCAGCCAGTGGGAAAACAGCACCACGCCGGCCAGCGCCGCGGCGAACAGCACGGTGTCGAGCGCGAACAGCACCAGCGCGCGCGGCGTGCTGCGCGCCGTGATCGGGATCATCCAGCTGCGGATGACCTTGCGGGGGGGCAGCGCAGCGTCGGGGGAAACCGGTTCGGGAAAGGGAATTTGCTGTGAGACGGTCATGGCACCTTCAGTTGTCGAACGCTTGGAATGGAACTGGGCGATAAGCGGCCACATAAGGCCAAGATTGCGACAGCTTAGAAGGGATGTATGACGAGGGTGTTGACTGGCGTCAAAAAGAGCACGGCGGCTCCCGCCCGGGAGGCGGAAGCGCCGCTTCGGTGCGCCGTTTCAGTGCGCCGCGCGCGCCGTGGCGCCGGCTTCCTCGCCCATCACATAGACCTCGCCGATGACGCGGTCGTCGCCGAGCATGGCGAAGGCGAAGAGTTGTTCTTCCAGCGTCTCCGAGCGTTCGCTGCGGCGCGCGATGAGGGGCGTGGCCTGCGGGTCGAGCACGATGAAGTCGGCTTCGCAGCCGGGCGCGAAGCTGCCCACGCGCTCGCTCCAGCCGAGCGCGTCGGCGGCGGCGCGGGTGGCCAGGTAGAACATGCGCAGCGCGGTCAGGTGATAGCCGCCCATGCGCGCGACCTTGTGCGCGGCGTTCATGGTGCGCAGCATCGAGAACGAGGTGCCACCGCCGACGTCGGTGGCCAGGGTCACCTTGAGGCGGTTGGCGTCGGACTGGTGGAAGTCGTAGAAGCCGCTGCCCAGGAACAGGTTGGAGGTAGGGCAGTGCGCCACGGCGGCGCCGCTGTCGGACAGGCGGCGGCGGTCGTCCTGGTCCAGGTAGATGGCGTGGCCATAGAGGGCGCCGGGGCGCAGCAGGCCGTAGCGGTCGTAGACGTCCAGGTAGCTGCGCGCCTGCGGGAACAGCTCGGCCACCCATTTCACCTCGTCGCGGTTCTCCGCCACGTGGGTCTGGATGAAGGCGTCCGGGTAGGCGCGGGCGAGCTCGCCGCAGGCGGCCAGCTGGGCTTCGGTGGAGGTCGGCGCGAAGCGCGGCGTGATGGCGTAGGACAGGCGGTTCTTGCCGTGCCAGCGCGACAGCAGGTCGGCCGAGTCGCGCGCGCCGGATTCGGCGGTGTCACGCAGGAACTCGGGGCAGTTGCGGTCCATCATGACCTTGCCGGTGACCATGCGCAGGTTGCGGCGGTCGGCTTCGGCGAACAGCGCGTCGGCCGAGGCGGCATGCACGGTGCTCCAGGCCACCGCGCTGGTGGTGCCGTTGCGCAGCAGTTCGTCGGTGAAGAAGCTGGCCACCGCGGCGGCGTATTCGGGCTCCGCGAAGCGGCGCTCTTCCGGGAAGGTGTAGGTCTCCAGCCAGTGCAGCAGGCCGGGCGAGGGCGAGGCGATGATGTCGGTCTGCGGGAAGTGCACGTGCGTGTCGATGAAGCCCGGCACGATCAGCTTGCCGCGGCGGTCGACGATCTGGGCGCCGGCCGGGATCTGCGCGGCCAGTTCGGCGTAGGCGCCGGCGGCAACGATATGTCCCGCGGTGACGATCAGCACCCCGTCTTCCCAATACTGATACGCGTCTTCATGGAACTGGGGATCGCGCAGGAAGTGCAGCACGCGGCCACGGATGGCGCGGGTGATGGCTTGGGTGGGGGGAGTGGTCGTCATGTCGATGTCTCGTGGTGCGCCGGCGCGCGGACCAGGGTCGGCGCGCCGGCATCTTGGTGTAAGCCGCGCTTCAGGCCGGGGCGGCCGCGGCGGGCAGGGGGGATCGCCAGAAGTGGTCGACTTCGGCGAGGAAGGCGGCCTTCTGCGTGGCGGGCAGGAAGGACGCCTCGAAACTGTTGCGGGCCAGCACATGGCCGTCGGCCGCGGTGAGCGGCATGGCCTCGAAGGTGGCTTCCCAGTTGGCGTTCATGTAGCCGCCGAAATAGGCGGGATCGTCCGAGTGCAGCGTCACCATCACGCCGGCATCGAGCAGGCGCTTGAGCGAGTGGTCGCGCAGGTCGGGGTAGACCTTGAGCTTCTGGTTGGACAGCGGGCACACGGTCAGCGCCACGCGCTCGCGCGCCAGGCGCTCGACCAGCGCCGCGTCGTCGATGGCGCGCACGCCGTGGTCGATGCGCTCGACCTTGAGGATATCGAGCGCGTCGGTCACGTACTGCGCCGGGCCTTCCTCGCCGGCGTGCGCCACCAGGTGCAGGCCCAGCTCGCGGGCGCGGGCAAAGACGCGCGCGAACTTCTCCGGCGGATTGCCCTGCTCCGAGGAGTCGAGGCCCACGCCGACGAAGCGGTCGCGGTAGGGCAGCGCGGCTTCCAGCGTGGCGAAGGCGTCTTCCTCCGACAGGTGGCGCAGGAAGCAGAGGATCAGGCTGCTGGAGAAGTCGAACTGGGTGCGGGCCTGGGCCAGCGCGTCGGAGATGCCGTCGATCACCACGCCGATCGGCACGCCGCGCTCGGTGTGGGTCTGCGGGTCGAAGAAGATCTCGGCATGGCGCACGTTGTCGGCCACCGCGCGCTGCACGTAGGCGATCGTCATGTCGAAGAAATCGTCTTCGGTCAGCAGCACGCTGGCGCCGGCGTAATAGATGTCCAGGAAGGATTGCAGGTCGGTGAAGGCATAGGCCTCGCGCAGCGCTTCCACGCTGGCGTAGGGCAGCGTCACCTTGTTGTGCTGGGCCAGCCGGAAGATCAGTTCGGGCTCGAGGGTGCCTTCGATATGGACATGCAGTTCCGCCTTGGGGCTGAGGCGAATACGGTCGGCGAGCGCGGCATCGAGCGTCATGGGGTTCCTTTTGCGGTTCTGGTTTGCGTCGTCCCCGCCGCTTCGCCGCTGCGTGCCGCGCTCAGCGCGCCCAGATGGGCGAGGCGCTGGTCGCGGACCTGCAGCAGCTGGGCGACGATGGCAACCGCAATCATAGCCGGAGCCTTGTCCGTGATGCCGGAGACGCCCATCGGGCATGTCATTTCCGGGAAGCGCGCCGGGTCGATGCCGTGCTCGGCCATGCGGTGTTCGAAGCGCGCGCGCTTGGTCTTGGAGCCGATCAGGCCGAAGTAAGCAAAGTCGTCGCGCCGCAGGATGCGCTCGCACAGCGCCTGGTCCAGCGCGTGGCTGTGCGTCATGACCAGGAAATAGGCGCCGGGGGGTGCGGTGTCGACCACCGCTTCCGGCGTATCGGTGGCTTCCGCGATCACATTGGCGGGCAGGCCGGGCGGGAACAGGGTGTCGCGTTCGTCCACCCAGTGCACGCGGCACGGCAGGCTGGCCAGCAGCGTGACCAGTGCATGGCCGACATGGCCGGCGCCGAACAGCACGATCTGCAGTTCGTCGGGCACCATGGTGTCGGTCAGGCTGCCGTCCTTGTTCAGCGTGACCGAGGGCAGCAGCGCCGCCGCCGGCGCGTGCCGCACCCCAGCGCCGGCCCCAGCGGAATGCGCACCAGCTGGCGCGCCGGCGCGCCGCCGGCCAGCATGTCGCGTGCGATCTCCATGCCGCGCCATTCGAGATGGCCGCCGCCGATGGTGCCCACCAGGTCGTCGGCGGTCACCAGCATGCGGATGCCGGCCTCGCGCGGGGCGGAGCCTTTGACCTCGGCGATGGTGACCATCGCCACCGGCACGCCGGCGCGCACGCAGCGGATGGCGTCGGCGAAACGGAAGGGTTTGAGCGGGGCGTCCTGCATGATGTGCCTTCCTACTGTGCTGCCGGCGCGCACGCCTGCGTTGCCCGCACCGCGTCCACGGCATCGAGGATCGCTTCGCTGGTGGCCGGCGCCACCAGCGGCGGGTTGACCTGGTACTCGCCCACGCTTGCCACCGCATCGCGGATGGCGAAGAACACCGAGAAGGGCAGCAGCAGCGGTGGCTCGCCGACCGCCTTGGAGCGGTGGATGCTGTCTTCCACGTTGCGGTTGTCGAACAGCCGCACGGTGAAGCTCTCCGGGCAGTCGTTGACGGTGGGGATCTTGTAGGTGGAGGGGGCATGCGTCATCAGCTTGCCGTCCTTGTTCCACCACAGCTCCTCGGTGGTCAGCCAGCCCATGCCCTGGATGAAGGCACCCTCCACCTGGCCGATGTCGATGGCCGGGTTGAGCGAGCGGCCCGCGTCGTGCAGCACGTCGGCCTGCAGCAGTTTCCATTCGCCGGTCAGCGTGTCCACCAGCACCTCGGAGCAGGCCGCGCCGTAGGCGAAGTAATAGAACGGGCGGCCGTGGAGCTTGGACTGGTCCCAGTACAGCTTGGGCGTGGTGTAGAAGCCGTCCGACCACAACTGCACGCGCGCCACGTACGCCTGGCGGGCCAGGTCGCTGAAGTCCAGGCGCAGCTCGCCGGCCACCACCAGGTCGTCGCCGAAGCTCACGCTGTCCGCATCCACGCCGGCCTGGCGCGCGGCAAAGGCAGCCAGGCGCTCGCGGATCTGGCGCGCGGCGTCCTGCGCGGCCTTGCCGTTGAGGTCCGAGCCGGTGGAGGCGGCGGTAGCCGACGTGTTGGCCACCTTGCTGGTGTCGGTGGCGGTCACGCGCACGCGCTCCAGACGGATGCCCAGCTCGTGCGCGACCACCATCGCCACCTTGGTGTTGAGGCCCTGGCCCATCTCGGTGCCGCCGTGGTTCACCAGCACCGAGCCGTCGTTGTACACGTGCACCAGCGCGCCGGCCTGGTTGAAGTGCGCCACGTTGAACGAGATGCCGAATTTCACCGGGGTGATGGCGATGCCTTTCTTGAGCACCGGGCTGGCGGCGTTGAACGCGCGCGTGGCGGCGCGGCGCTCGCGGTAGGCGCTGGTCGCCTCGAGTTCGTCGAGCAGTTCATGGATGACGTTGTCTTCCACGGTCTGGCCGTAGGGCGTCACGTTGCGCTCGGTCTTGCCGTACAGGTTGGCGCGGCGCACGTCGAGCGAATCGCGGCCGACGGTGCGGGCTACGTTGTCGAGGATGTACTCGATGGCGAACGCGCCCTGCGGGCCGCCGAAGCCGCGGAAAGCGGTATTGCTCTGCGTGTTGGTCTTGCCGCAGTAGCCGTCGATCTGCACGTTGGGCAGCCAGTAGGCGTTGTCGAAGTGGCAGATGGCGCGGGTCATCACCGGGCCGGACAGGTCGGCCGAGAAACCGGCGCGCGACACCATTTCCACGGCCACGCCGTCGAGGCGGCCTGCGTCATCGTGGCCGACTTCGAAGTCGAACAAGAAGTCGTGGCGCTTGCCGGTGATCATCATGTCGTCGTCGCGGTCCGGGCGCAGCTTGACCGGGCACAGCAGCTTCCACGCAGCCAGCGCGGCACAGCAGGCGAACATGGCCGACTGCGATTCCTTGCCGCCGAAGCCGCCGCCCATGCGGCGGCATTCCACCAGCACCTGGTGCGCGTGCCAGCCCAGCATATGCGCCACCGCGTGCTGCATCTCGGTGGGGTGCTGGGTGGAACACCAGACGTGCATGCCGTCGTTTTCCTTGGGCGCGGCGTAGGCGATCTGGCCTTCCAGGTAGAACTGCTCCTGGCCGCCCAGGCGGATATGGCCGCGCTCGCGGTGCGCGGCGGCGGCGATCTGGCTGGCCGGCTCGCCGCGCGTCAGGTGCATCGGCGGCAGCACATAGCTGCCGGCCTGGTGCGCGGCTTCGGGCGACAGCACCGGGGCGAGGTCCTCGTATTCGATCACGCCCAGGCGGGCGGCGCGGCGCGCGGCGTCGTGCGAGGTGGCCACCACCACGAACACGGGCTGGCCAATGAACTGCACCAGGCCGGTGGCGAGGATCGGATCGTCGTGGATGATCGGGCCGCAATCGTTGGACGCGGGGATGTCGTCGGCGGTCAGCACGGCCACCACGCCCGGCGCGGCACGCACCTTGTCGAGCGAGATCGACCTGATGCGGGCATGGGCGCGCGCGCTCATGCCGAGCGCGGCGTGCAGGGTGCCCGCCAGCTCGGGGATGTCGTCGGTGTAGGTGGCGGTGCCCGCCACGTGCAGGTGCGCCGATTCGTGCGGGCGCGAGATGCCGACCTGCGGCGTGGCGATGGCGGTGCGGGCCTCGCTGTCGGGATCGAGTGCGGGATCGAGCAGGAAGGGTTCGGTTTGCTTGTTCATGGTGCCGATCTCTCCTTAAGCGATGGCCAGGGCCTGGCCGGCGCCGGGCGCGCGGACATTGACGGCGGACGCCGGCAACGCGTCGGCGCGTGTTTCCAGCCAGAAGCGGTACAGCAGGTTGGCGGCGCCGCGGCTGCGGTAGGCAGCGGTGGCGCGCATATCGCTCAGCGGGGTGTAGTCCTGCGCCAGTTCGGCCATGGCGGCGCGCACGGTGGGTTCGGTCCACGGCTGGCCGAGCAGCGCGGCCTCGGTGCGGGCACCGCGCTTGGGCGTGGCGGCCATGCCGCCGAAGGCCACGCGCGCATCCGTGACGACGCCGTCCGCCAGCGTGACCGCGAAGGCGGCGCACACCGCGGAAATGTCCTCGTCGAAGCGCTTGGATAGCTTGTACGTGCGGAAATGCTGCGGGGCCGCCAGCGGCACGCGCAGGCCCGCGACGAATTCGCCCTCGGCCATGGCGGTCTTCTGGTAAGCGAGGTAGAGGTCTTCCAGCGCCAGCGTGCGGCGCACCTCGCCGCGCTGCAGCACCACTTCGGTGCCGAGCGCGATCAGCGCGGGCATGGAGTCGCCGATCGGCGAGCCATTGGCGATATTGCCGCCGAGCGTGCCGGCGTTGCGGATCGGCAGCGAGGCGAAGCGCTTCCACATCTCGCGCAGCTCGGGGTGGGCCGTGTCGAGCGCGGCGTAGGCGCGTTCCAGCGACACGCCCGCGCCGATCTCCACGGCGCCGCCGGCTTCGCGGATGTCCTGCAGGTCGGCCACCTGGCCCACATACAGCAGGTTGCCCAGCTCGCGGAACTGCTTGGTAACCCACAGCCCGACATCGGTGCTGCCGGCCAGGATGCGGGTGCCGGGCTCGGCCGCCTTGATGGCGGCGAAGGCCGAAGCCGTGCGCGGCGCGTAGAAATGCTGGCCGCCGGCGCTGTAGTGGAAGGTGTCATCGCGGCGCAGCGAACGCAGCGTCTCGGTGATCTTGCGCGGATCGAGCTTGCTGGCCTGGGGCGCGGGCAGCGCCATCATGCGCTGGCCGGCCTCGATGATGGGGCGGTAGCCGGTGCAGCGGCACAGGTTGCCGGTCAGGGCGTCGCAGATCGTCTCGCGCTCCGGCGCGCGGCCGGTGCCGGCGTCGTCGGCATTCTGCTGGTAGAGTGCCCACAGCGACATCACGAAGCCTGGGGTGCAGAAGCCGCACTGGGAGCCATGGCATTCCACCAGCGCCTGCTGCACCGGGTGCAGCGCGCCGTCGGCCTGGCGCAGGTCTTCCACCGTGATCAGCGCGCGGCCGTCCAGCGTGGGCAGGAACTGGATGCAGGAGTTGACGGCCTTGAATTCGACCTCGCCATCCTCGCGCAGCTCGCCCAGGACCACGGTACAGGCGCCGCAGTCGCCTTCGGCGCAGCCTTCCTTGGTGCCGGTGCAACGCGCGTCCTCGCGCAGGTACTGCAGCACGGTGCGGGTCACGGGCGCGCCGCTGACCTCCTGGACCTGGCCGCGGTGGTAAAAGCGGATGGTTTGCGTCTCCATGGTGTCTTCTCTCTTTGTGATGGGGACAAACATAGCACTCAGGGCGTTCATGCAATATTCAGCCCAGGTGATATGCCCCATCAAGGGGGGAGAGCGTTGCGCCGGCGCCGGCCGCATTTGACCGATGGCGGGGTGCCTGACTTACACTATGCGCCGTTCCCATCCCCCACGCCACTGGCCGCAAAGCGCGCCTGGCGCCCCCTCGCCATGCACGGACGCGACCATCTCGACACCTATTTGCTGCGAGTGCTGCACACGCTGCTGACCGAGCAGAGCGTGACCCGCACGGCGGTCAAGCTGGGCCAGTCCCAGCCGGCGATCAGCAATACGCTCAAGCGCCTGCGCGAGATCACCGGCGACGCAATCCTGGTGCGCGGCAAGAGCGGCATGGTGCCGACCGAACGCGGGCGGGAGCTGCTGCTGCTGGCAGAGCAGAGCCTGGCGGCGATGGACCGCATTGCCCGGCCCCCGCAGCATTTCGACCCGGCCACCACCACGCGCACCTTCCACCTGGGCGCGCCGGACTACCTGGACGCCTTCTTCCTGCCCAATATCGTCGAGCGCGTGCGCCGGCTGGCGCCCGGCGCCAAGCTGTTCGTGCATCCGATGACCTCGTCCAGCGATTTCCTCGACAGCCTGGAGCAGGGGCAACTCGATATCGTGGTGGGAAACTGGCTGTCGCCGCCGGAACACCTGCATATCTCGCCGCTGTTCGACGACGAGGTAGTGTGCATGCTGGGCGCCCAGCACCCGCTGGCGCGCAAGGGCCTCACGCTCAAGCACTATCTGGAAATGCCGCACCTGGCGCCGGCGCCGTATGCGTCGATGCAGCGCAGCATGATCGACCAGGCGCTGGCCGAGCAAGGCTACAAGCGCAATATCCAGGTCACGCTGCCGTACTTCGGGCTGGTCCCCTACGTGCTGATGAAGACCGACATGGTGTTCACCACCGGCCGGCAGTTTGCCGCGCACTACGCGCAATACCTGCCGCTGCGCATGGTGCCGTCGCCGGTGCCGTTTCCGCGCATGCGCTTCTACCAGCTCTGGCACGAGCGCTGCCATGCGGCGCCAGACGTGGTGTGGCTGCGGCGGATGATCGCCGAGGTGGCCGGGGAATTGCCGCAGCTGCCGCAGCTCCCGCGGCTGGACGAAGCGCAGGTCTGAAGCCGCTCGCCGGCCAGGGCGGCGGAGGTGCCCGCCAGCGCCACCATGGCAGCGATGCCGACGGTGATCGGCGCGCGGCCCGGCAAGTGATCGGGATGGCTGGAAGAGTGAACGCCGGCACGGCGGCTTCTTGTCTTTATGTTCGTAGAAACACAATTGCCACAAGGTCGCGAGATCGGTGAGAATGTGGCGGAAGCGATGATTTTCCAGGATTCGGATTGTCCTTGAGCCGCATCCAACTCGTAATTGTGAGAAGCGTTTCATATGACATTTCGCTTTGACCTGTTCCCTGTCGTGGGTGCGGACGACAATCCCCGTGCCAATGCCAAGGTGTTCCAGCTTCTCAAGGCGGTGCGCGAAACCGGTTCCCTGCACCGCGCGGCCCGCGAGATCGGGCTGTCCTATCGCCACGCCTGGGGCGTGATGCGCTCCTGGGAGGATATGCTCGGGCGCGCCATGCTCGACATGGAGCGCGGCCGCGGCGCCTCGCTGACCTTGTTCGGCGAACGGCTGCTGCGCGCCGAAGGGCGCCTGCGGGCCGCCATCGACCCGGTGGTGCAGAAGGCCATGGCGGATTTCCTGGCCGATCTCGACGATGCGGCCCAGCCGCAGACACGCATCCGCTTTTCCGGCAGCCATGATCCGGGCATGGAAGTGCTGGCCTCGGCGTTGCATGAAGAAGTCGGCGGACTGCAGCTCGACACGGTGTTCTGCGGCAGCGTGGAAGGACTGATCTGCCTGCAGGAGCGGCAGTCCGAACTGGCCGGCTTCTATGTCTCGCCGATCCAGACCGCCGGCTCGGTGGCCCACGTCACGCTGCGCAAATGGCTGCGCCCGGCCGCGGTGCGCCTGATCCGGCTGGCCTGGCGCGAGCAGGGCCTGATCGTCGCGCCGCAACTGGCGCGCGACATCCGCGATCTGCGCGACCTGGCCCGCAGCGGGGCGCGCTTCGTCAACCGCCAGCGCAGCTCCGGCACGCGCATGCTGTTCGACCAGCTGCTGGCCACGCACGGCCTGTTCCCGGACCAGATCGTCGGCTACGAAACCCCCGAGTTCAGCAACGAGAAAGTGGCGCAAGCCGTGCATGAGGGGCGTGCCGACGTGGGTTTCGGGCTGCGCATGAATGCCGAGGCGCTCGGGCTGGCCTTCGTGCCGCTGACGCGCGAAGCGTATTTCCTGGCGCTGCGCAAGAACGACCAGCTCGCGCCCTGGGCGCACGGACTGCTCGCGCGCATGGCCGAACCGGCCTTTGCCAGGCGCATCGAGGCGCTGCCCGGCTACATCATGGCCGAGCCCCAGCGGATCCTGACCCCGCAGGAGGCCTTGCCCTGGTACCGGCCCGACGGCAAGGAAGGCGGCTAAGGCCCTGATGCTTCCTCCGGGCTGTTTGCCCGGTGCCGTATTACACTGCTTGCAGCGGCTGGCGCGCCTGCCGGCCGCTCCCGCCGTGCAAGGAGTGTCATGCTAGAAACGGCCGCGCTGGCAGCGGGCTTGTCCTGGACCAGCGGATTCCGCCTTTACCTGGCCGTGTTCACGGCCGGCGCGCTGGGACGCGCGGGCTGGCTGCACCTCCCCGCGGGGCTGCAGGCGCTGGAGTCATGGTGGGTCATCGCGCTCGCCGCGGTGCTGGCGCTGGCCGAGTTCGTAGCCGACAAGGTGCCGGGCTTCGACTCGTTCTGGGATAGCATCCAGACCTTCATCCGCATTCCCGCCGGCGCGATCCTGGCCGCTGCCGCCTTCGGCCAGCTCGATCCGCAGTGGATGGTGGCCGCGGGCCTGGTCGGCGGCACGCTGGCTGGCACGGCGCATGCGGCCAAGGCCGGCACGCGCGCGCTCATCAATGTATCGCCGGAGCCGTTTTCGAACTGGGCGGCCTCGCTGAGCGAAGATGTCGCCGCCGGCGGCGGGCTGTTGCTGGCGTTCTTCTTGCCGGTGGTCTTCCTGGTGGTGCTGGCGCTGCTGTTGCTGGTGGCGATATGGCTGCTGCCCAAGCTGTGGCGTGGCCTGCGCCGCCTGCGCGAGGCGCTTGCCAAGCGCGCGGCGCCCGCGGTGGCGGCGCGGCGCGAGCCCAGGCGCTAGCGCGCCCATGCGGCCCGGTGCCCCGCCAGGCTCACCGCATCGACGCAGGGATGAATACCCGGCGGCCTGCCGCGCAGGCCGCCTCAACGTATGTGCACGGACAACTGACTGATGCCTTCAGAAATGGATTCGGCTGCCGCGATTTCCGGCGCTATCTTGCCCTCGCCGCGCTTCTCCGCCTGGCGCCAGGCACTGCGCATGGCGCGCCGCGACTGGCGCGCGGGCGAGTTGTACCTGCTGCTGTTCGCCCTGGTGCTTGCGGTGGCGGCACTGAGCAGCGTGGGCTTCCTGGCCGACCGCATGCGGCTTGGACTGGAGCGCGACGCGCGCCAGATGATTGCATCTGACGTGCTGATCGTGAGCGACCAGCCCTTCGATGCGACTTTCGCCGGCCGCGCCGCGCAAGCCGGGCTGGCCGTCGCGCGCACTGTCACCTTTCCCAGCATGGCGACCGCGCGCAAGGCAGGGGCGCCGGCCGCCGGTGCCGCCGCGCCGGCAGAGGCTCCGTCGCAACTGGCCGCGCTCAAGGCCGTCGGTCCCGGTTATCCGCTGCGCGGCCAGGTCAAGGTGGCCGCCGCGCGCGGTGGCGAGGAGGCCGCGGCCACGGGCATTCCCGCGCCGGGCACGGTGTGGGTGGACGAAGCCTTGCTCGATTCGCTCGGCGTGTCGCTTGGCGACACCATCCAGCTCGGCAGCCGCGGCTTTCGCATCGAACGCATCATCACGCAGGAACTGGACCGTGGCGCGGGCTTCATGAACTTCGCGCCGCGCGTGATGCTGCCGCTGTCGGACCTGGACGCGACCGGGCTGGTGGGGTGGGGTAGCCGCGTGACCTAYCGCTTGCTGGTGGCCGGTCCCGACGCTGCCGCGCAGGCCTACCAGCAGTGGGCCGAGGCCGAGATCGGCAAGCGCGGCCTGCGCAACACGCGCGTGGAGTCGCTCGAATCGGGCCAGCCGCAGATGCGCGCCACGCTGGATCGCGCCGAGCGTTTCTTGTCGCTGGTGGCGGTGCTGTCGGCGATGATCGCCGCGGTGGCGATCGCCATGTCGGCGCGCCGCTACATGCAGCGCCATACCGATGCCTGCGCGGTGTACAAGTGCATGGGCCTGTCGCGCCGTGACATCCTGCTGGCCTTCGCGCTGGAGTTCCTGCTGCTGGGCGTGGGCGGGGCGGTGAGCGGCGTGGTGCTGGGCTACCTGGCGCACTATGGC
>NZ_JBFTND010000079.1:0-78017 GCF_056397305.1 Cupriavidus sp. 05N40 | reverse complement strand
GGCAATGCAGGGCAGGCCCGTGTGTTTCTCCAGCAGCGCATGGGCACGCTCGGGCGGCACCCGGCGCCCGGCGAAGGGATGACGCCAGTGACACGCCAGCAGCAGGCCGCCGTGTACCAGCGAGCGCCGTACACGCCGGCCCAGCTTGGCTACCTGATCTTCCGGCAGGTAGTAAGCCAGCTCGCTGATCACGATCAGCTCGAAGCTGGCGCGCGGCCACGCCTCGGGCACGGTGAGCTGCATCACGCGCACATTGGGAATGCCGGCTAGTCGCTGGCGCGCGGCCTCCACGGCGCGCGGATGCATGTCGGCCGCCAGCAGGCTGTCGCAGCGGCGCGCCAGCGCCGCGCACAGTTCGCCATTGCCGCAACCGGGCTCGAAGGCGCAGCGGTAGCGCTTCCGGTCCAGCATGGCCAGCATCAGGCCACGCTTGCGCGCCTCGTACCAGCTCGTGCGGTAAGACCAGGGATCGTCGCTGCTGGCATAGAGCGCATCGAAGTATGTGCCCATGTCCTGCGGCGCGGCTACGGGATCCGGGGCTTCGCCCGGGGATTCGCTGTCGATGACAACAAGAGGCGGCTTCATGATGCGGCACCATCGCGCAAGCCGGTCTCCCGATCCCCGGCGTCGGCACGAAGGTAAGCAGGCGTGGCCACGGTCAGCCCGAGGGTTCGGCGCAAAGGTCCAGGCCCGCAGGTTCCGGCTTCGCGCCGGCCTGCGGGAAGCCCGTGCTTCAGGCCGCGCGATAGCGGTTGCGCAGGTCGCGGATCAGGTCGTGGTTGCGCAGCACGCCCTGATACTGGCGCTCCACCAGCGCACGGATATCGAAGCCCAGTTCGCTTTCCTGCAGCGCATCCGCGTATTTCTTCTTGGCCACATCTTCGCCCTTCTCGGTTTCCTCGAGGATGGCGAGGTCGCTGCGGTCCGCTACGGCCGTGCGCAGGCTGACCCAGCCGCGATGCAGCGCGCCCGCCACGCTGCCGTGATCCTCGGGCTTGCCGCCCAGTGCCGCCACCTGGGCCTGCAGTTCGGCCACCGCGCCGGCGATCTCGCTCGCGCGCCCGGAGAACAGCGACTTCAGTTCGGGGTTCTGCGCGTCTTCCGCTGCCTTGCGGAACCCTTGCTCGCCATCGCGCGACACCTCGATCAGGTCGTTGAGTACGGAAATGTTCTTTTCAGCCATGTCAGCTCCTCGGAGGGATTCGTGTTCGACAGAAGCATGACGCCGCGGGGACGTCATACGGCTACCTGTGGATAACGCTGGCTCGGCTGCGGGGCGGCGATGCCCCTTGCCCAGCACCCCTTCAAGATAAAGGACACCGCGCGACGGCGGCTGTAGGGCGCCCCCCGGAAACGTTGTCGGCGCACGCCTACAGCGCTGCGCCGCAACGACGTTCCCGCGCACATGCGGGACGAGACCTGCTGTGGCCCGCGATGTCCGCTGCGAGTCAGCCGGGTCCTGCGGCACGGCCCCGGCCGTCACGCGCGGCGTTGTTTTTGTGGCGTCTCAAACACTTTTTGCGCTTATCCCGTCACAACTGACCGCAAGCGGACAGGCGAATTCCCCGCCACACGGCAGAATAGCCTTGTCGGCGCAACACGCAATTTGCCACRGGCACCCTGATTCACTCCAGACCAACATTGCGAACAATGGGTACGGACAGCGCGCCTGCGTTGCAACGACTCTCGCCGGCCGTTTTGCGGCCGGTTTTTTCGTCGGAGTGCTTCCTTGGGGAATGTAATGATCAAAACGGATACGAACTGCCTGGAACTGGATCGCAACGCGGGTCAAGCCGCAACCTCGCCTGCGGCGCCTGCCGCGGCATGGCCGGACTTCATCACCTCGCGCGTCGCGGGGCACGAAGTGGAGCGGGTACAGAAACGCTGGGGCGGCAGCCATCTGTTGCACGGCAGGCAGCCCGGTCCCGACGCGGTGCACTTTTCCAGCAACGACTATCTCAGCCTGCTTGGCGAGCAGGAACTGGTCATGGCCCAGGTTACCGCGATGCGCGGGCCGGAAAGCGAGCTGCTGATGTCCGCGGTCTTCCAGTACGGCGACAATCCGACCAGCCGCCTGGAGCGCAAGCTGGCGGCATTCTCCGGTGCCGAGGCCAGTATCCTCTGCCAGTCCGGCTGGGCCGCCAATGTGGGCCTGCTGCAAAGCATCGCCAACGAGCGCACGCCCGTCTACCTCGACATGCTGGCCCATATGTCCTTGTGGGAAGGCGCCCACGCGGCGCGCGCGCGTGCCGTGCCCTTCATGCACAACGATGCCGAGCACGCGGAACGGCAGATCCGCAAGGAAGGGCCCGGCGTCATCGTGGTGGACTCGGTGTACAGCACCAACGGCAGCTTGTGCCCGCTGACCGATTTCGTCGAAGTGGCCGAGCGCACCGGCAGCGTGCTGGTGGTCGACGAATCCCATTCGCTGGGAACRCACGGCCCCGGCGGAGCCGGCCTGGTGGCGCAGCTCGGCCTGTCGCAGCGGGTTCACTTCCAGACCGCCAGCCTGGCCAAGGCCTTCGGCGGCCGCGCCGGCCTGGTTACCTGCCCCGCTTCGTTCAAGGGCTACTTCGCCGCGGAATCGCGGCCCGCGATCTTCAGCTCGGGGCTGCTGCACCATGAGCTGGCCTGGTTCGACGCCGCCGCGGATTTCATCGTCACCGCCGACGACCGCCGCGCCCGCCTGCATGCCATCTCCGCCCAGGTGCGCGGCGCGCTTGCCGAGTTGGGTTACAACGTCTCGGCCGGCTCGGAGCAGATCATCGCGCTGGAGTCGGGCACCGAGGAGCAGACCCTGGTGCTGCGCGACGCCTTGCAGTCGCGCGGGATCTTCGGCGCCGTCTTCTGCGCGCCGGCCACGGCACGAGATCGCGCACTGATGCGGCTGACCATGAATGCGTGCCTGACCGCGGTGGAAACCGAAAGGCTGATCCAGGTCTGCGCCGAGATCCGCGACGAAGTGAACCTGGCTGGCTGGCGATCGAGCCAGCGCCGCCAGCGCACGCCGCTGGCAAGGCCGGCGGCGCCGAAGCATGCCGTGGCCCGCGCAGCGCTGGAAATGGCGGGTAGCGAGGCCTGAGCGGCGCGGCCGTTCACCCGCTGCCACGGGTGCGCGGCCAGGCAATATGTCAGCCCGGCGCGCCGGCGCCTTCAGGCTGGGGCGCGATCAGCGGAAACTCCAGCACGAACTCGGTGTGGGCGTGCTCGATCGAGTTGCAGTGGATACGGCCGCCCCAGGCCTCCAGCGTTTCCTTGCAGAACGCCAGGCCGATGCCGGTGCCTTCGTTGCGCGGATACGTATGGAAGCGCTTGAAGATGGACGACAGCTCCCGCTCCGGGATTCCGGTGCCGGTATCGCGAAAGACCAGGCGGTTGCGCCGTGCACCCTGCTCAAGGCGCAGCCGGATCTCGCCATGACCGGCTCGCGCCAGCGCGTGCAAGGCATTCTTGATCAGGTTGAACAGCACCATGACCAGCAGCTTCTGCTCCGCGCGCACGAGGAAATCGTCGTCCAGGTCCGCCAGCACGAGTTCGCGCTGCCCCGCCTCGAACGGGTAGCGGCTGAGCGCCTCGCGCACGGCCAGGGCCATCGGGAACGGATCTCCGGGCTCCCGGTCCGCGCCGCCGCGCGCGTTGATGAGCAGCACGTCGATGCCATGGTTCATGCGCTCGACCTCGAGCTGGATTCGCGGCAAGGCATCCTTGAGCAGGCCGAAATGCGCGCGCGGCAGGTTCAGCGAGTTTTCCGGCGTCTCGTTTTCTTCATAGAAGCGGATCAGGCCGGGCAGGTATCGCCCCATGCCCAGCGCGGTCGATCCGATGCTGCGGATCGGCGTGCGCAGTTCATGCGCCACGGTGCCCAGCGCGATCGCCATGCCGTCGAGCTTTTCCTGGATCAGGATGCGCTGGTCGATCTTGAGGACGGCGATGGTGCAGATGGTGAACCCGATGATGGGCAGCTCCACCGGCCAGTTCACCGCCAGCAGCCCCGCCGGCGGCGGCGTCACGTAGTTGTAGACCAGCCAGGCGGCCGCCGTGCCCACGCCCAGCGAGGCGGCACCCCCCACCCAGCCGCTGAAGTTGAACAGGATGATCACCGCGATCACGAGCGACTGCGACCAGACCAGGTTGCCGTGGTTCATCAGGTACAGATAAACGAAGACAAACGACAGGCAATAGGTCAGCGTGACGAGGAAATAGGCAGGAAGCCATTTCCTGTCGCGCAGGTCCCGCGTCACGATCAGTGGCAGGCACATCAGCATGGCCACCAGGCGCAGGGTCAGGCTCTCGTACGGCTGCGGGAACCAGAACGTCCAGACCAGGTAGAACACGGGAAAGCCGATGAACGCCAGCCATCCCAGCAGCCGGATGCGCTTGATCTGGGCCGGCTGGCGGATATCGAGATGAACTTCCCGGGCAAGCACCCGGCGAAGGCGCACCGCACCTTCACCGCAACTGCGTTGAATCTGGGCAAGCATGTTCCAAACCGGCTGGTGGTGGCGTCGATACGCCAGTGTATCCGGATACGCCGGGAGGCCGGCTGATTTTGTGCTCTTTTCGCAGCTTGGCGTTGCGATGGGCGGGCCAGCCGGTCCCGCCGCACCACGGTCTCAGGGCTCAGTCCAGCAGATGCCCCATCCGCACGCGCTTGGTGGCCAGGTACTTCTCGTTCTCGGCATTCGACGGGATGATGTGGCGCATCTGCTCTACCACCGTGATGCCGGCGGCTTCGAGCGCCAGTTTCTTCTTCGGGTTGTTGCTCATCAGCCGGATCGACTTCACGCCCCACTGGTGCAGCAGATCGGCCGCAAAAGCGTAGTTGCGGGCGTCGATTTCCTGGCCCAGGGCCAGGTTGGCGTCAACGGTATCCAGGCCTTCGTCCTGCAGCGCATAGGCGCGGATCTTGTGGCCCAGGCCGATGCCGCGCCCTTCCTGGCCGCGCAGGTACAGCAGGATGCCGCGGCCCTCCTCGGCGATCTTCTCCATCGCGAGTTCGAGCTGCTCGCCGCAGTCGCAGCGGCAGGAGCCGAACACGTCGCCGGTCAGGCACTCCGAGTGCAGGCGGGTCAGCACGCCCTCGCCGGTGATATCGCCGACGCTCAGCGCCAGGTGTTCGATGCCCGAAACGGCGCCCTTGAATGCATGGGCGGTGAATTTGCCGAAGCGGGTCGGCAGGCGGGCCGAGCCGATCAGCTCGATTTCTGTGTCATTCATGTCAGTCGGTAGTGGCGCCACCCTTGCCGGCAGGGCAACGGGGCGCGCTTTGGCAGCGTCTAGCCCGCTAAGGTAGCACGAGCGGGGCCGGATCGCAGGGACGCTGGCGCGGGCACGGGGCGAGCAGGGTTTCCGGCAGGCTTCCAATGACTCAAAAGTTTATCATGAGACACTTAACTGTCGGCCTGGCCGCCGTCCTTTCCATCCAGCTCGATCGGCTGCCCATGCGGCGTACGGCGTGCCGCCGCCGCCCATGCCGCGCGCCGGTCCAGCAGCGCATCGGTCCCCACCAGGCCCTTGGCCGTGCTGAGGCGTTCAAGCGCAGTCAGCCAGAAACGGTAGTAGTGCTCGCCGTTGTCCGGGTCGCCCGCGGCCTGCGCTTCGCGGATCACCTGCGACAGGATGGCGGCCCATTCAGGCCAGGTAAAGGCGCCGCGCTCGTGCAGGGCAAGCGCCATGGCAAAGGCCTGTGCCTCCCAGGGCTCGCGGAAGACCGGGCCGGTGCTGTCGCAAGGCAGGGCCGGCAGCGCGGCGCGCATGGCCTGCAGCCTGTCGGGCGTGAAACCGGCGGCGACAGCCTCAGCCATGAGCCACCTCCACCGCTTCGAGATAGGGCTCCCAGCAATCCACGCTGACCGAGGATGCGGTCGTATCCGGGCCCCAGAGTTCGGCGGCGTCGAAGCGCACGGTGTAGAGCCATTGCGGCTGCTCGCCGGCGCCCGTGGCGCTGGCGTCGGGAAAGACATGGGCACCATGGACCGCCACGATCTCGCCCTGGCGCCCGCGGCAATAGCGCGGCAGGCGGGTGTGGCCGGGCGGATGCATCATGCGGGCGCGCACGCGCTGGCCGGGCCGGAAGCGCGCCTCGCCGCAGGCCGGCCGCGCGCTCGGTGAACCGCGCGCGAGCGCGCCGCTTACCTGATCCGCTGCCAGCACGCGCGCCAGCGCCACCGGTGGCGTGGCGCAATGGCCGCTGGCGATTTCCTCCGCGCTGGCCAGGCCCGTCTTCAGGAGCAGGGCCTTGAGCCCTTCGAACCAGATCTGGTAATAGCTGCTGCCGAGGTACTGCGCGGGCGGCAGGCTCTCGCGGGCCGCGCGGGACGTGTCGATATTCCACTGGCCGGTCGCGCCCATCGCCAGCGTCAGCGCCAGCACGCGGCGCTCCCACTCGGCGTGGAAGGGCGGCTCGCCGGCTTCGGGGCGGACCGGGCCGAAACCCTGCATGCCGCCCAGATCTTGCGCGCCATTCATTGCGATACCTCCGCGCCGGCCGTGGCCGGGACGCCCACGTCGGGCAGCAGGCCAGTGCCGATCATGGCGTCGCGCGTGACCAGGTCCGCCAGCGCCTGCTCGCTCCAGCCATCGGTGCCGGCCGGGCGCATCGGCAGCACCAGGTAGCGCAGCTCTGCGGTGGAATCCCACACCTGGATCTTCACCGCGTCCGGCAGCGTAAAGCCGAAGTCGCGCAGTACGCCGCGCGGGTCGATCACGGCGCGCGCGCGGTATGGCGCGGACTTGTACCAGACAGGCGGCAGCCCGAGTACCGGCCAGGGATAGCAGGAACACAGGGTGCAGACCACCATATTGTGGACGGCGGGCGTGTTCTCCAGCACCAGCATGTGCTCGCCCTGGCGGCCGCTGAAACCGAGCGATGCGATGGCGGCGGTGGCATCCGCCAGCAGCCATGCCTTGTAAGCGGGATCGGCCCACGCCCTGGCCACCACGCGCGCGCCGTTGCGGGGGCCGATGCGCTGCTCGTAGGTCTCGATCAGCAGGTCCAGCGCGGCCGGGTCGACGTAGCCTTTTTCGACCAGCAGCGATTCCAGCGCGCGCACGCGCAGGTCCATGTCCGAAAGCGTGCTGCCGCCATGGTCGTGGCCATGATGATCGTGCCCATGGCCGTGATCGTGCGGGTCGTGCCGCGGGGGATTGCCGGACGGGCCGGAAGGATCGGAAGGCATCGGCGTCGGGGGTGGGCTGGCGTGGCGACAAGCGTCGCAAGTGCTCAGTATGGCCACGCCGGCGTCGCTTGGCAATTGGCCGCCAGCGTCTGCCAGCCGCGCTCCGGCACGGTCCGGCAAGCGCATGGCCGGTCGGCCAGACACCGCCGTGCGCCGCTTGCCAAGCGCCGGCGGGGCATGGTTATTGCCACTCCCCAAGGCATGCCGGGCGCGCGCTGCCCGTGTTGTCAGGAGTCAAGCCAGGCGCGCAGGCGCACTGGGGCAAAGCCGCGCGCAAGTCAGCCGGCGCCTGGCTGCGGGCAGGCCGCACATGCCGGTTTTACACGCGCACGCCAAAGCTACACGGTGGCCAGGCGGCGGACCATGCTGCCGCCCTGCCCCTGCCGCGCGGATTCTTTCCGTCCCGTTTTTCCCTTTTCCCCGTAGTGCCGGCCTCTCCGGCCGGCCGAAGCCAGGAGTTGCACATGAATCAGGATCGTCCCCACATGCCTCACACCGACCATAGCCCCACCGAACTGGCCGGCAAGCGCGTCGCGCTGCTGGTCACCGACATGTTCGAGCAGGTCGAGCTCACCGGCCCGCGCCAGGCGCTGCAGCAGGCGGGCGCCACCACGGTGATCGTGGCCCCGCAGGCCGGCCAGGTCCAG
The DNA here is from genome assembly GCF_056397305.1 of Cupriavidus sp. 05N40. Classification (NCBI taxonomy): domain Bacteria; kingdom Pseudomonadati; phylum Pseudomonadota; class Betaproteobacteria; order Burkholderiales; family Burkholderiaceae; genus Cupriavidus; species Cupriavidus sp. 05N40. The sequence continues at coordinate 70,192 of NZ_JBFTND010000079.1, read as the reverse complement.
GGCGCCCATCACGACAGCAAGGCCGACCGCTTCGACGTGCAGGCCGTCCTGTCCGACGCCCGCCCCGAGGAATTCGACGCCGTCATGCTGCCCGGCGGGGTCATGAACGCCGACACGCTGCGCACCAACGCCGAGGCACAACGCTTCGTCAGGCGAATCCAGGACGACGGCAAGCCGGTGGCAGTGATCTGCCACGGCGCGTGGCTGCTGGTATCGGCGGGCATGGTCAGGGGGCGCACCCTGACCAGCTGGCCTTCGCTGGCCGACGACATCCGCAATGCCGGCGGCGAATGGGTGGACCGCGAAGTCGTACGCGACGGCAACTGGGTCAGCAGCCGCAAGCCCGACGACATTCCTGCCTTCAACCGCGAAATGGTAGCGCTGTTCAGTGCCGGCGCGGGCGCGGGCGCTGGCCAGGACAATGGCGCCCCGCGGCGCCGGCAGGCCATGTAGGACAGCGCCGGCAGCGCGCTGACGGCACCGTCCTACAAGCGGGCACGGCTTTTGCGCGATACGGCTGCCACRCGGAGCGGCGCCGGGCGGCGGGGACTCCACCCGCCACCCGCAGCCCGTTGCTGACAAGGACCAACCATCGTCAACCGCATCCCAGGGGAAAATCGTGGCGCACACGCTGCATGCAGAATCTACCGATCCGAGCCCGGACTTTCTTGTAGTTTTTACAAACGAGATGGACCAGTTGCTGGATGAATGGGTCGGACTGCAACTGGCAGAGCCCGGTGGGCAGCGCCTGTCCGCAGCCGATCTGCGGGACCAGGCCCAGCGCTTCCTGCACGGCTTGCGCGAAGCGCTGCGGGCCGGCGCCGCACCCGACCTGGAGACGCCGGCGTGGGAGCGCGTGCGCGGCGTGCTGGCCGACATCTCGCGCCGCCGCGCGCGCGAAGGCTTTTCGGCAGCGGATACCGCTACCTTCGTGTTCTCGCTCAAGCAGCCGGTGTTCGTGCGGCTGCGCAAGGCGCTGGCGAACAGCCCCGCGCAACTGGCGGATCAGACCTGGGCGGTCAGCGCCCTGCTCGACAAGCTCGGGCTTTACACCACCACGCTCTACCAGAACAGCCGCGAGGAGGTCATCGCGCGCCAGCAACGCGAGCTGATGGAACTCTCCACCCCTGTGGTCCAGCTGTGGGATGACATCCTGGCCCTGCCGCTGATCGGCACGCTGGACAGCGCGCGCACGCAGACCGTGATGGAAAGCCTGCTGCAGAAGATCGTGGAGTCCGGCGCATCGATTGCCATCATCGACATCACCGGCGTGCCGACCGTGGACACCCTGGTCGCGCAGCATCTGCTCAAGACCGTGGCCGCAGCGCGCCTGATGGGTGCGGACTGCATCATCAGCGGCATCCGCCCRCAGATCGCGCAGACCATCGTCCACCTGGGCGTGGACCTCGCCAACGTGACCACCAAGGCAACCCTGGCAGATGCATTCCAGGTGGCCCTCAAGCGGACCGGCGGCTCGATCGGCAGCGCCGGGTCGCACTAGCCAACGCACGCACAAGGACCGACACGCGATATGGAGCGCATTCCAATCCTCCGCATGGGACGCCTGCTGCTGGTGACGATCCAGGTGGACATGCACGACAGGCTGGCCCTGACCCTGCAGGAAGACCTGTCCGAGCGCATTGTCAAGGAGCGCGCCAAGGGCGTGCTGATCGACATCTCCGCGCTGGACCTGGTCGATTCCTTCATCGGCCGCATGATTGGCAATACCGCCGCCATCGCGCGGGTGCTGGATGCCGAGACCGTCGTGGTCGGCATGCAGCCCGCGGTGGCGATCACCCTGGTCGAACTGGGGGTCACGCTGGACGGGGTGCGCACGGCGCTGAACGTCGAGCGCGGCATGACCCTGCTGCAGGCGGACGCATGAACCGCTATGACGGCGCCATCGCTGCGCAGTCCTCGTGGCTGCACCACGCCGCGCCGGACACCGGAGGCGTCGCGCCGCAGCAGGTTGCGCTGCAGTCGAGCGAGGACGTGGTGCGCCTGCGCAAGCTGGTGCGCGACCTGGCCGTGGCGCAGGGCATGAGCCTGGTGGACCAGACCAAGCTGGTCACGGCGGCGAGCGAGCTGGCGCGCAACACCGTGATCCACGGTGGCGGCGGGCACGCGGAAATCGCCACCGTGGCTGCCAGCGGACGGCGCGGCGTGCAGTTGCGCTTCGTCGACCAGGGGCCGGGCATCGCCGACGTGCAGGAGGCGCTGCGCGACGGCTTTACCACCGGCAACGGCATGGGCCTCGGCCTGGGCGGCGCGCGCAGGCTGTCCGACGCCTTCGATATCGTGACCGCGCCCGGCCAGGGAACAACCGTGACGATCGCCCGCTATGGCGCGTTCTGACGCTGGAACGAAATGATGCAGATCCGAGCCTTGATCCAGGAAGCGAGCCATGTCGCCGAAGCGCGTCGCACGGTGACGGAGCTCGCCATCCGCTGCGGCTTCGGCGAGGTGGCCACCGGCCGCCTGGCCATCGCGGTGTCCGAGGCCGCCACCAATATCCTGAAGTACGGCACGGAGGGCGAACTGCTCATCCGCGCCTTGCAGGAAGAGGCGACGGGACCGGCCGCCCCGCAGGTCGAAGTCATCGCCATCGACCGCGGACCCGGCATGGCCGACCTCGGCGCCAGCCTGCGCGACGGCTTCTCGACCACCGGCACGGCAGGCAACGGGCTGGGTGCGATGGGCCGGCTTGCCACGGCATTCGACATCTACAGCGCACCCGGCAAAGGCACCGTCCTGCGCATGACGCTCGCGCCGTCGGACCGGCCGGTCGAGCCTGCACTGCCGGCGGTGTCGGTGGGCGCGGTTTGCGTGCCGATGACCGGCGAAACGGAATGCGGCGACGGCTGGCATGCCAGTTCGGCGCGCGCCTTGTCGAGCCTGGTGGTGGCCGACGGCCTGGGCCACGGACCCGACGCCGCGCGCGCGGCCGAGGCCGCCAAGCGGGTTGCCGCGGCGCACGCCTTCGTGGCACCCGCCGTGCTGATCGGGCACGCGCATGCCGCGCTGCGCGCCACGCGCGGTGCGGCCGTGGCGGTAGCCCGCATCGATTCCGACCCCGGCAGCGTGCGTTTTGCCGGCATCGGCAATATTTCCGCCTGCGTGTATTCGCCCGGCGCGCTCGGCGGCTCCGGCAACCGGCGGCAGCTGATCTCCCACAATGGCATCGTCGGCTATATCATGCGCAAGGTCACCGAGGTGGAGGCGCCGTGGCCGGCCGAGACCTTGCTCGTCCTCCATAGCGACGGCCTGGGCTCGCACTGGGACCTGGATAATTACCCGGGCCTGCATGCGCGCCACCCTGCCGTCGTGGCGGCGGTGCTGTACCGCGATTTCGCGCGCGGGCATGACGATGTCACCGTGATCGTGTGCAAGCGCAGCAGCGAATGCCAGTCGTATGCCCCGCGCGTGCAGGACGCCGCCGGGGATGGCGCCCGAGCGGTGCCTGACGCTGGCGAGGGAGCCCGGTCATGAGACTGCCCCTCTTCCAGCTGGTCCTGCGCGCCGATACCGATGTGGTGCTGGCGCGCCAGGCCGCGCGCAGCGCCGCGGCCACACTGGGCTTCTCGGCCATCGAGCAGACCGCGATCGCCACCACCGTATCCGAACTGGCGCGCCTGCTGCTTTCCATGGACGGGCCACGCACCCTGTGCGCGCGCTTGATCCGCGGCGAAGGCAGGGAGCACGCCGAGCGCGAACTGGCCATCACCGTCGACGYCGCGCCCGCCGCGATCGCCACGCTGGCGCGCATGCTGCGCGGCGAAGTCGCTCCCGGCGACCCCTCGGCGCAGGCGCTGCTCCATGCGGTCGCCCTGGCCGACAGCTGGTCGCTGGAAGAGGAAGGCACGGCCCGGGAACGCCTGGCGATCCACCGGCGCCTGCCGGCGAGCGCGCCGGAATCGGCGCCGGCGGCGCTGGCCGCGCTGTCCGAGCGCTGCCTGGACCGCGCCCCCGACCTGATCTTGAGCGAGCTGCGCGAGCAGAACCGTGAGCTGGCCGGCACCCTGCACGAACTCGCGGCGCGCCAGCGCGAGCTGGAGCTGCTTGCCAACGAACTGGCCGATACCAACCGCGGCGTGGTGGCGCTGTATGCCGAACTCGATGACCGCGCGGACCGCCTGCGCGTGGCGGACGAAACCAAGAGCCGCTTCTTGTCCAACGTCAGCCACGAGCTGCGCACGCCGCTGAGCTCCATCCGTGCGCTGTCCGGCCTGCTGCTCGACCAGACCGACGGACCGCTCAACGCCGAGCAGGTGCACCAGGTGACCATGGTGCGGCACGCCGCGGAATCGCTGGCCCAACTGGTGGACGACCTGCTCGACCTGGCCAAGATCGCTTCGGGCAAGACCGAGCTGAGCCTGTCGGATTTCACGCTGGACAATACCTTCAGCGCGCTGCGCGGCATGATGCGCCCGCTCCAGCACAGCGCCGAGGTCGAGCTGATGATCAGTGCCGTCGACCATATCCCGCCGCTGCATACCGACGAAGGCAAGCTCGCGCAGATCCTGCGCAACTTCGTCTCCAACGCGCTCAAGTACACCGAGCACGGCGAGGTCCGCGTCGGCGCGCAGTACCTGCCCGCCACCGACCAGCTGGTGGTGACGGTGGCCGATACCGGCATCGGCATCGCGCCCGGGCACCTGCCGGTGGTGTTCGAGGAATTCACGCAGATCGCCAACCCCCTGCAGCACCGCGTCAAGGGCACAGGCCTCGGCCTGCCGCTGTGCCGCCAGCTTGCCGACCTTCTGCACGGGAAGATCCATGTCCAGAGCGAGGTGGGCAAGGGATCCATCTTCACGCTGATGATCCCCGCCCATTGTCCCGCCCGAGCGCGCCCGGCCGCTGCGTCCGACGCCCAACATCGTTGAGTTCGCCATGAACATCCCACTACGCCAAGACGCCCCCGCGCGACCCCTGATCCTCAACGTCGACGACAGCGACGGACCCCGCTACGTGAAGGGCCGCATCCTGCGGCGTGCCGGCTTCTCCGTACTGGATGCGGCCAGCGGCCAGGCCGCRCTCTCCCTGGTGCGCCAGCACGCGCCGGACCTGGTGCTGCTGGATGTGAAGCTGCCCGATATCGACGGGCTCGAAGTGTGCCGGCTGATCAAGAGCGATCCCGAGACGGCCGCGACGCTGGTGCTGCAGACATCGGCCGCGCTGACCGAATCGCGCCACCGCGTGCAGGCGCTCGATGGCGGTGCCGACAGCTTCCTGATCGAGCCGGTGGAAGCCGAAGAGCTGGTGTCGAGCATCAACGCSCTGYTGCGCATGCGCAAGGCCGAGGAGGAAGCCCGGCAGACGTCGCGCGCATTGCGCGAGAGCGAGGAACTGCTGCGCCAGCTCGCCGATAACCTGTCCGACGTGCTGTGGATCCTCGACCCGGCCGAACCCGAGTTCCTCTTCATCAGCCCGTCCTTCGCGCAACTGTGGGACCGGCCGGTGGATGAGCTCAGGCGCAGCCCGCTTCGCTGGCTCGACTGGGTGGACCCCGGCGAACGCACGCGCRTGGCGCAAGCCTTCGACGCCATGATGAAGAACGGCCACATGGATGCCGAGTTCCAGGTGATCCGCGGCGACGGCGAAATACGCGAGGTCCGCGCGCGCGCCTTTCCCGTCTCCGACACGGGCGGCAACTTCTACCGCGTGGCGGGCATCTACCAGGACATCACCCGCCAGAAGCGCGCCGAACGCATGCTGCTGGAGGAAGATCGCCGCAAGGACGAGTTCCTCGCCATGCTGGCGCATGAACTGCGCAATCCGCTCGCGCCGATGCGCAGCGCCGCCGACCTGCTGATGCACTGCGCTCCCTCGCGCGAAGACAGCTTCAAGGCGCGCGACATCATCGCCCGCCAGCTCCACCACCTGACGCGGCTGGTGGACGACCTGCTCGACATCGCCCGCTTCACGCAGGGCCGCATCGTGCTGCGCGACGACCTGGTGGAGCTGCGCACCGCGCTCAGCACCGCAGTGGAAGCCGTGCGTCCGCTGATCGAATCGCGCAGCCACACGCTGCGCCTGAGCGTGCCGGAAGGGCCCATGCCGGTGCGCGGCGACCTGGTGCGGCTGACCCAGATCTTCAGCAACCTGCTGCACAACGCCGCGCGCTACACCCAGCCCGGCGGCCAGCTCGCGGTCGAAGTCACCAACGACGGCAAGCTGCTGACCGTCAAGGTGCTGGACAACGGTCCGGGCCTCTCGCCCCAGGCCCTGCAGGCCGTCTTCGACCCCGCCACCGCGCACCACGGCGACAAGACCGGCCCCGGCGGCCAGGAAGGCATGGGCATCGGCCTGTCGCTGGTACAGAAACTGGTGAAGCTGCACGGCGGCAGCGTGCATGCCGAAAGCGCCGGCCCCGCGCTGGGCTGCGCCTTCGTGGTCACTCTGCCGGCCCAGCCCTGGCAAAGCTGGAAGCCGGCCACGGGTACGTCGAGGCCGGCACCCGGCGTGCCACGCACGGTGATGGTGGTGGACGACAACATTGACGCACTGGAAGCCATTGCCCTGACGCTCGAAGCCATGGGGCATACCGTGATCACCGCGATCGACGGCCCCGCCGCCATCGTGCGCGCGGTCAAGGCGCAACCCGATGTCATCTTGCYGGACCTCGGCATGCCGGCCATGGACGGTTTCGAGATCGCCCAGCGCCTGCGCGCCATTCCGGAGCTGCAGCACGTGCGCCTGGTGGCGCTGACCGGCTACAGCCAGCCCGCCGACCGCCAGCGGACCAGCGAAGCCGGCTTCGACCGCCACCTGGTCAAGCCGGTCGACCTGGATGCGCTATCGAAGATTCTCGACGAGCTGGGCGAGACGGCCTGACGGCCGCTGCCCGGCGCGAACCTGGAGACAATGATGGAAATACGGCTTCACACTACCCCCGAACCCGACCAGGCGCCGCCGCGGCCTGATATCCAGCCGCCGGCAGTCCCGGATCCCGACCCGCCCACGCCGGTCAACGACCCGCCGCCGGGCGACCTGCCACCGCCGCCCCCGCAGCGGGCCCGGGCCGGCGGGTAGCTGGCTGGCAGCGGCAATCCGTCCGGGCGAAGGGTTGCTCCCTTCGCCCATGGAATGGCGCGGGGCCGGGGCAGGCGCGCCCTGTCCGCGGGCCATCGCGACAAGAAAACGGGGAGCTATCGCTCCCCATCTCTCGGCCATCTCCCGGCCGTGTTCCGGCCATGTTCCGGCCGTCTTCCGGCCTCCTCACGCAATCGCTACCGCCCCACCCAGGGATCGTAATGGTCGGCTTCCCAGTACGGCGAGGCCCCGTAGTACTCATGGATGCTGGTGGCCCATTGCGAATCCGCCATGGTCGGCCAGTGTTCCTTGTCGAAGCCTGGCGCGGCCTTGAGCTTTTCCTTGTCTACGCCGAGCACGAAGCATTTGCGCCGGGTGTCCAGCGTGAGCGCGGACCAGGGCAGCGCGAACAGTTTCCCGCCGATGCCGAGGAAGCCGCCGAACGACAGCACCGCGTAGGCCACGCGCCCGCCACGCACGTCGATCATGATGTGGTCGATGGTGCCGAGATCATCCCCGGCGGGGCCGATCACATTGTTGCCCTCCAGCGTGTCGGCGGCCATGACGAAGGGGCCGGGGCCGGTGCGGTCGGCCGGTAGTTCGCCGACGATGGCGGCGCCCGGGACGGGCGTGCCGGAACGGTTGGTTTCGATGGGATTCATCGGTCAGTTCTCCTGGATCATCAAGTGCGTCCTGCCGGCATGGCTGGCGTCAATGCGTATCGGGTCAATGCTTATCCGTCTTGCCCTTGCGATGCGCCGCAGGCTTGGCGCCGGCAGGCTGGTGTTCGCTGCCGGGCGTGAGGTGCCAGTCCTTGTCGTCACGCGGCGTGCTTGTCTGCTTCTCGGCGTGCATGGCCGCGCTGGGCGAAATGGGATCGCTGGCGGGAAAGGTCATGTCCAGCGATTCGTCCACCGCTTGCTGGTAGGTGGCCGGCTGCTTGTTCTCCTCGTCCTTGCCGGCAGCGCTCGCGCCGCGGGCATGGCCGTGGCGCTTGCCGGGCTTGGCGTGTTCCTTGTGGCTGGCCTTGTGCATGGTCGCTCCTCGATCAGGATTCGGAAATGCATGTCTTCATGCAAGCGGCGGGCCAAGCGGGAGGACAACCGGGACGACGGTCGGGACACACCCGGGAATGTGCTGGAATCGAAGGGGAAACGCGGCGCAAAAGCAAAGGAGCGAGCGAAGTGCGCGGCGTCGCTGCATGCCGGGGCGCCGGCTGGGCGCACCCGCCTGCAAGCACAGCCGCCGTGCACTTTATGCCGTAACCGGTAAAAACTACGGCACGGGCGCGGACTGGATGCTGTGCTTCAGGCGCGGGGAATATGCAGCGGGAAGCTCACCGCGATGCACACCGACTCGCCGTCCGTCGAACAGCCCTGCCCTACGGCCTCGATGCTGGCGCAGTGGGTTTCCACCAGGCGCCGGGTCACCATCAGGGCTGTACCCTGGCGCGGCGCGCCTGCCCCACCCTGCACCGGCCGGCGCCGGTGGAAGAAATCCGAAAGCACGGAAATGCGCTCATTCTTGCGCGCCTCGCTGGGCGTGCGACTCTCGGTGATGCGCAGCTTGACCTGGTCAGCCTCGCGTTCGAGCCGCGCCTCCACCGCATCGCCGGTACGTGCCTGGCGGATGCAATGCACCAGCAGGTGCCGCAGCAATGGCAGCAGGCGGCGCGGATCGGCGTCGATCACCAGCGGCGCGGCTCCCAGTGGTGCGTCCGCGCCGCCGGCGCGAAGCAGCACGCTGCGCCCCTCGGCAACGGGCCGCGTCGCGTCCATGGCGGTATCCAGCGCCGCGCGCAGGTCCACCTGCTCCCATTGCGGCGCACTTTCATCGGCCAGCAAGGCCACGGCCTCTTCCATGTGTTCGATGAGCGCTATCTGCTGCAGCATGCCGGTGCGGATCCCGGCCAGCGCGCGCTGCGCCGCGGTCGGGGGTGTTTCCAGCGTGTGATCGAGCACGTAAGCCCAGCTCTGCACCCCGTTGAGCGCGGAGCGCAGGTCATGCGCCACCTGGGCTATCAGGCTGGCGACTTCCGCGCTACTGCTGACCTCGCCGGGCGCGCAGCTGTCACCGGACTGGCCTGCGTCGCCACTGCCGTGCGTGTTCTCGGAGGGGGAATGTTGCTGCGACATCGAAACCTTTGCGGGCGGCCTGCTTGCCCAGTTGCCATGCAATAAGCATACCGCGTGCGCGGCACCCCTGCCTGCGCGCGGGCCGGGACCGCAATCCGGGCACCTGCCCGGCCAAATCTTGTCTACGATCAAGGGGAACAGGCGCGGCTGCGCCACACCCTGCGCCGCATCTGGCACCGCGCAGTGCGCTGCGCGCCAGCGCTTGCGCGCGGCATGCCCGCCCGTGATCGCGAACATGTCCCACAGGAGGATCCCGATGACGGCAGATACCGAGCCGAACGACCCGCTTGTCCCGCACGTCCCGAACGATCTCGGCAGCGCCAGGGCTACCAGGGCCCCGCACCCCGCAGCGCCCGCCCCTCATCCTGCCCACGACACGCGCACCGCGATGTCCAGCACCACGATCCGGCGCGCCTTCCTCGACCACTTGTTCTATACGCAGGCCAAGCTGCCGGGGCTGGCCAGCGGCAACGATCTTTACCAGGCTCTCGCCCACACCGTGCGCGACCGGCTGGTGCAGCGCTGGATCAGCACGGCCGAAGCCTACCTGGGCCAGCCATCGCGCACCGTGGCGTATCTCTCCGCGGAGTTCCTGATGGGCCCGCACCTGGGCAACAACCTCGTCAACCTTGGCATCCTCGACGAAGTGCGCGAGGCCATGACGGAACTGGGGCTGAACCTGGACGACATCCTCGCGCAAGAGGAAGAGCCGGGCCTGGGCAACGGTGGCCTGGRCCGGCTGGCGGCCTGCTTCATCGATTCGCTTGCCACGCTGGAAATGCCGGCGCTGGGCTATGGCATCCGCTATGAGTACGGCATCTTCCACCAGTCCATCGTCGACGGCATGCAGGTGGAGAGCACCGATACCTGGCTGCGCAACGGCAATCCGTGGGAAATCCAGCGCTCCGAATGGGCCGTGCAGGTCAAGCTCGGCGGGCATACCGAGCGCTACACCGACGACCGCGGGCACTACCGCGTGCGCTGGGTGCCGGACAAGACGGTGGTGGGCGTGCCGTTCGACTCGCCGATCCTGGGCTACCGCGTCAATACCGTCAACACGCTGCGCCTGTGGCGCGCGGAGGCCACCGAGGCCTTCGACTTCAACGTCTTCAACCGCGGCGACTACCTCGGCGCGGTCAGCAAGAAGGTGACCTCGGAAAACCTGACCAAGGTGCTCTACCCCAACGACGAAACCCAGCAAGGCAAGGAGCTGCGCCTGGAGCAGCAGTATTTCTTCGTCTCGTGTTCGCTGCAGGACATGCTGCGCCTGCTCGATGCGCACGACATCCCGCTCACGCGCTTTCACGAGAAGTTCGCGGTGCAGCTCAACGACACGCACCCGTCGATCGGCATCGCCGAGCTGATGCGCCTGCTGGTGGACGATCACGACCTGCCGTGGGACCACGCGTGGCAGATCACGCGGCAGGCCTTTGCCTACACCAACCACACGCTGCTGCCGGAGGCGCTGGAGCGCTGGCCGCTGCCGTTGTTCGGCCGCATCCTGCCGCGCCACCTGGAAATCATCTACGAGATCAATGCGCGCTTCCTCGACGAGGTACGCATCCGCTTCTACGGCGACGACTCGCGCCTGGCACGCCTGTCGCTGATCGACGAGCACCCGCCGCGCTATGTGCGCATGGCCCACCTGGCGTGCGTCGGCAGCCATGCCATCAATGGCGTGGCGGAGCTGCATTCGCGCCTGATGCAGCAGGATGTGCTCAAGGATTTCCACGAGATGTGGCCCGAGAAATTCACCAGCGTCACCAACGGCGTCACGCCGCGGCGCTGGATCGCGCTGGCCAACCCGCGCCTGACCAGGCTGGCGTGCGATGCCATCGGCGACGGCTGGATACGCGACCTGTCCGGGCTGCGCGCGCTCGAGCCCCTTGCCGACGACCCGGCCTTTCGCGAGCAGTGGCATGCGGTGCGGCGCGCCAACAAGATTGACCTGGCCGCGGTGATCCGTGATTGCACCGGCGTGGTGGTCGATCCCGATTCGATGTTCGACGTGATGGTCAAGCGCATCCACGAATACAAGCGCCAGCACCTGGCGGTGCTGCATATCGTCGCGCTGTACCACCGCATCAAGTCCGATCCGCATGCGGAGATCGCGCCGCGCACCTTCCTGTTCGCGGGCAAGGCCGCGCCCGGCTATCACTACGCCAAGCTGATGATCCGCTTCATCACCGCGGTGGGCGAGGTGATCAACCGCGACCCGCAGGTACGCGACCGGCTCAAGGTGGTGTTCCTGCCCAACTTCAACGTGACCCATGGCCAGCGCATCTACCCGGCCGCCGACCTCTCCGAGCAGATCTCGCTGGCGGGCAAGGAAGCCTCCGGCACCGGCAATATGAAGTTCGCCATGAATGGYGCCATCACCATTGGCACCATGGATGGCGCCAATATCGAACTGCGCGACCATATCGGCGCCGACAATTTCTTCCCCTTCGGGCTGACGGCGGCGGAGGTCTATGCGCTGAAGGCAGCGGGCTACCGGCCGGCCAGCTTTTACGATGGCAATGCCGAGCTGCGCGCGGTGATCGGGCTGGCGCGCCAGGGCTTCTTCGCCAAGGGGGACGCGGCGGTGTTCCAGCCGCTGTTCGACGGGCTGCTGCAGCACGATCCCTACCTGCTGCTGGCGGATTTCGCCTCCTACCTGCATTGCCAGCAGGATGTGAGCGCCGCCTACGCGGACCGCGAGCGCTGGCAGCGCATGTCGGTGCTGTCGTCGGCGCGCTCTGGCCATTTTTCGTCCGATCGTGCCATCCAGGAATACTGCTCGCGCATCTGGCATGTGCGCCCCGTGCCGGTGCCGCTGCTGCAGCAGGCCGGCGACGGTCTTGCCGCACAGCGCCGGCGGCGCCAGCTGGCCGATGCCTGAACCGGTGCCGGCCCGGGTGGCACCCACGCTAGCCTGGCGCCGAGCTGCCACCCTGTGCCGGACCCATCCCTGCCGCGCCGCCGGGGCTGGTGCCGTTGGCACGCAGCGATTCGGGCAGCTCGCCGCGCGAGGCATATTCTTCGAGCCGGTTGTAAAGCGTCTTGAGGCTGATGCCGAGGATCTCGGCGGCGTGCTTCTTGACGCCCGAGCATTGCTCGAGCGTGGCGAAGATCAGCTGGCGATCCGCGTCCGCCAGCGAGATGCCCACCGGCACCGACACCATCGCCGTGGCTGCCGAGGTGGTGGCCGCCACCTGCAGCGGCACGTGAGCGTCCGCGATCAGGTCCTGGTCGGCCATGATGTAGGCACGCTGCACGAAGTTGCGCAGCTCGCGCACATTGCCTGGCCAGGCATGCAACAGCAGGCTGTCGAGCAGTTCCGGCGCGAAGCGACGCCGGGTACCTTGCTCGCCGTTCAACTGTTCGAGCAGCGTATTGGCGATCTGCACCACATCGTCGCCGCGCGCGCGCAAGGGCGGCAGCTCGATCGGGAACACATTGAGGCGGTGATAGAGATCGGCGCGCAGTTTGCCTTCGGCCACTGCGTCCTCCGGATTGCGGTTGGTCGCGGCCACCACGCGCACATCGGCATGCAGTTCGCGATTGGTGCCGACCCGCATGAAGGCGCCTGATTCCAGCACGCGCAGCAGCTTGACCTGCAGCTCCACCGGCATCTCGGTGATTTCATCGAGAAACAAGGTGCCGCCGTTGGCCCGCTCGAAGTAGCCCTTGTGCTGGCGCTCGGCGCCGGTAAAGCTGCCGCGCTCATGGCCGAACATCTCGGACTCGATCAGCGTGGGCGAGATCGCACCGCAGTTCACTGCCAGGAAAGGCTGCCGGCGGCGCGCCGACAGTTCGTGCAGGCTCTGGGCGGCCAGTTCCTTGCCGGTGCCGCTCTCGCCCACCAGCAGTACGGTGGCCTCGGTGGGGGCGACCTTGCCGAGCTGGTCGTAGACCACCTGCATGGCTTCAGAGCTGCCCAGCAAGCGGCCAAAGCGGCCGTAGCGGCGCAACTCGCCGCGCAGGGAGTGGACTTCCGCCTTGAGGTCCCCGGTGGTGGCGATGCGCTTGAGGATGGTGCGCAGGCGGGTCACATTGATGGGCTTGACGAGGTAGTCCGTGGCGCCCAGGCGCAGGGCGTCCACCGCCGACTCCACGCTGGCGTAGCCGGTCATCAGGATCACTTCCACGCCGGCCGTGCCCACCTCGTTGAACAGGTCCATGCCGCTGCCGTCGGGCAGCTTGAGGTCGGCCAGCACGGCGTCCGGCATCTGCCAGCCCATCTGCAGGCAAGCCTCGCGCAGGTCGCCCGCGGTGGCTGAGGTAAAGCCTGCGGCCGCCACGATCTCCGACAGCGCAGCACAGGTATTTTCATCGTCGTCGACGATCAGGATGTGAGGCATATATTCCGTAGAAGCGCCATCGGCCAAAGGCATGATGCGACAAGCGGGCGCGGGAGATCCCCGCGGGTACGGCAGCAGCAAGCCTGGACATCTGTCAGGGAGCCGAGGGTCAGTCCGGGGTAAGTCATAGTTTATGCGGGCATGGGCGACAGCGATACCGGTGTCTGTCTGACAACACGACGCACGAGAAGCCGACATTGAGCTTTGTACGCAAAAGAGTGGCTTCGCGCCGCCGCAAGCGATAGCATTAGCTCAACCACTGCCTTGCCGCGGGCACCAGCGGATCACCCGCCGCTCCCGCGCCCCACGACACTGCCGATGACAAGCAGCCAGCCCACCGTCGCCACCTCCCCGCCCGCCACCGCGCGATCCGCGCAGGCAGGGGGTGCCCTGCCGCGCCGCGGCGCCGGGCAGGGCGCGGTGGCGTTGCTGTGGCAGAGCACTTCGCCGGTGATGCGGCATCTGCTCGCCCAGGTCGAACGCGTGGCCTGCACCGAGATCACCATGCTGGCCGTGGGTGAAAGCGGGACCGGCAAGGAACTGGTGGCGCGCGCGGTGCACGATCGCAGCGCGCGCCGCGCCGGGCCGTTCGTGGCGGTGAATTGCGGGGCGATTCCGGCCACGCTGATCGAGTCCGAGCTGTTCGGTCACGAAAAGGGCGGCTTCACCGGCGCCTTCCAGCAGAAGGCCGGCTATTTCGAACAGGCACGCGGGGGCACGCTGTTTCTCGACGAAATCACGGAAATGGCGCCCGACATGCAGATCAAGCTGCTGCGTGTGCTCGAGACCCTCACCTTCCACCGTGTCGGCGGCGATACGCAGATCGTGTGCGACGTACGCATCCTCGCCGCCACCAACCGCGACCCGGTCGAAGCCGTGCGCGAGGGGCAGTTGCGCGAGGACCTGCTCTATCGCCTGGCCGTATTCCCGCTGCATGTCCCCCCGCTACGCGAGCGTGGCGAGGACATCGCGCTACTGGCCAGGCATTTCCTGGCCGAGTTCAACGCCATGGAAGGCACCGAGAAGACGTTCTCGTCCACCGTGCTGGAGCGCTTGCGCCACTACGGCTGGCCCGGCAATGTGCGCGAACTCAAGAACACCATCTACCGCGCCTTTATCCTGGCCGACCGCGTGATCGATATCGCCAATCCGAACATCGCCACGCAGCCGCCACGCCCCGCGACACTCGACGGCTTCGTCAACGTACGCATAGGTACCTCGCTGGCCGATGCACAGCGCGAGATCATCCTGGCCACGCTGGCGCGCTATGACGGCGACAAGCGCCAGGCCGCCCATTCCCTGGGTATCAGCCTGAAAACCCTCTACAACCGCCTGGACAGCTATCGCGCCGGCTGACGTGCTGCCCGCGTGGCAGCACGACCGGCGCCGCGCCGACCGCCAGGTCGGCTGGCGCGCAGCCTGGCCTTGTCTCTCCCCGGTCACCTGCTGCGTGGCCGCCCCCTTCCCGCCTGCCGCCCTTTTCCGCCGTATCTGCCCGGGCGCCCTGTAGTTTTTACATCCCGTACGCGCCATCCGGCGCCGAAGTCTCGCCCTGCGCACCCGCCGCAACCG
Organism: Cupriavidus sp. 05N40; assembly: GCF_056397305.1. Classification (NCBI taxonomy): domain Bacteria; kingdom Pseudomonadati; phylum Pseudomonadota; class Betaproteobacteria; order Burkholderiales; family Burkholderiaceae; genus Cupriavidus; species Cupriavidus sp. 05N40. The sequence continues at coordinate 55,110 of NZ_JBFTND010000079.1, read as the reverse complement.
TGCGTGGGGCCTTGGTGCAGCCAGCGCCGCGGGTGTCAGGTGCCATGTCTGGCCGGGCCTGGCACGCGCTTCGCATAGCACCACTGGCGCACCTGGCTCCGCCGCTCAGCAACAAGCGGCGGGACCGGCGCACCCATGCGGCGCTCTCGGGTGCCGTGTGGGCCAAGCCTTGTCACAGCACCCCGCCGTCACGCCATCTCGTTCAGTCGCTCGCGTACCACCCGACCACCAGCACCCGCCGGTGGATGCAGAAGGAGTTTCACCATTGAAACCAAGCATGCAATTCCTGGCCGCAGAAACGATCCCGCAGGCTCGGACCGCAGGACCGGGGCCGGGGCCAGGTAAAGGCAAAGGTAAAGCGGCCCGCGGCCAGCCGGACCCATGCGGCGCGGCTCTGCATCGCACGTGCCTGTCCTGCGCTGCCGGGGGCGGTTTGTCCGCCGCCACGCCGGGCTCGCCACCCCGGCCTGCAGGCAAGCGGCGAGGATAGAACGTGCGGATCTGTCTGATCGGACTGTCCTCCTCCCGCCCCGGCGACGCGCCTGGTGCCGACACGCTGGCGCGCGCCGCGGCGCTCGGTTTCGACCATGTCCTGCTGGCCGGCTGGCCGGTCCTGCAGGCCCGGGGCGCGGCGCTGTCGCAGGTGGTGGCCGCATGCCAGGCGCATGGGCTCTCATGCCTGCTGGAGCTGGCGCTGGACCGGTATCCCGACGGCAGCGCCGGGCTGGAGCCGGCCTGGCGCGAGCCCACCGGCTTCGCAGCCGACCCGCGCGACACCGACAACCACCTGCCCGGTGCCCGCCTGCGCTGGCATGACCCGCAGGTGGCTGCCGCGCTGGTGCCCTGGTGGGGCGAGCAGCTGCGCACCCCGGTGGCAGCCGGCGTGGCCGGCTTCGTCTGCCGCGCGCCGGCGCGCGTGGCCGGGCGGCACTGGGCACAGTTGAGCGCCGGTGCCCGGCGTGCGGCACCGGGGCGCCATGTGTCGTTCCTTGCATGGACGCCGGGGCTGGCTCCCGGGCAGCTCGACGACCTTGCCCGGGGCGGCTTCGACGGCGCCTTCTGCTCGCTGCCGTGGTGGGATTTCCGCAGCCTCTGGCTGAGCGAGGAGATCGCCCGGCTGCGCCCTTTCGGGCGCGTGCTGGCCGCACCGGCACTGGAAGCGGGCGGCACCGACGCACTCGCTGCGCGCCGTGCCTTGTGGGCCGCCGCGGCCATCGGCGACGGCCTGCTGGTGCCGGCGGGCTTCGAGGCCGGCGGCGACGGCGCAAGCGCGCCGCCCTACGATCTCTCGCATGAGCTGATCCACGCCAACGCCTGGCTGGCCGCGCGCGGCGCGGCCCCGGCCCGCTCGCTGCGCCAGGTCAGCGGCGGCGACGCGGCGCTGACCGTGCTCGCGCGCACGGACGGGACTGCCGGCGATAACGCCGCCACGCTGGCCATCGTCATCAACCCGGACACGCTGCAGGCGGCTTCCCTCGGCGTCGAGCGCATCGTGGCCGCGCTGCCGCAAGGCGCCGGCACGCTGCTGCCTGCCGAGGGCGGTCCGGGCGGTGCGGATGCGGCGGCGGGCAGCGGGGGATTCTTGCTGGACGCCATGGCCACCATCGCCCTCGCGCCCGCCGGCATCCAGCTCTATCACAGCGTGCCCGGCCCGGCGCAGGCGGCCCCGGTGCGCCGCAACGGCAAGCGGGTTGCCGCCGCCGTGCGCGCCACGCTGGAGAGGAGCGTTGCCGCTGCCTTGCAAGCGCCGCGCATCGCCATCGAGAACGTGACGCCGGCCTGCGACGCGGGCCGCTTCGCGGTGCGGCGCGTGGCCGGCGAGCGCGTCGAGGTGGAAGCGGATATCTGGATGGACGGCCACGACAAGCTCGCCGCCGTCCTGCTCTGGCGCGGCCCCGGCGAGCAGGACTGGCACGAAGCGCCGCTGCTGGCGGGCGTCAACGACCGCTGGCACGGCAGCTTTCCGCTGCGCGGCATGGGCCGCCATGAATTCACCGTGGAAGCATGGCGCGACGCCTTCGGCAGCTGGTGCGACGAGGTCACCAAGAAAAAGCAGGCCGGCGTCGACGTGACGCTGGAAATCGAGGAAGGCGCGCGCCTGGTGGCCGCCACCGCCGGCGCCACCAGGGACACCCAGGCCGCGGTGCACGCCATCGCAAGCGAACTGCAGCAAGGCGCCGGCCACGCCGATAGCGATGCCCGCAGCGATGCCCTCCCCGATCCCGCGCGCGACATGCACCGCCTCGAACTCCTGCTCTCACCAAGCACGCGCGCGGCCATGCAGGCCGCCGACCCGCGCCCGTTCGCCACGCGCCACCCGGTGGCGCTGCCGGTGGAGGCGGACCGCCTGGCGGCGCGCTTCGCCAGCTGGTACGAGCTGTTCCCGCGTTCGCAGAGCGGCGACATGCAGCGCCACGGCACCTTCGACGACGTGATCSSSCGSCTGCCSGCSATCCGCGCGATGGGSTTCGACGTGCTSTACTTYCCGCCCATCCACCCGATCGGCCGCACCCACCGCAAGGGCCGCAACAACAGCCTGCGCGCCGCGCCCAGCGACCCGGGCAGCCCATATGCGATCGGCGCGGAGGAAGGCGGGCATGACGCCATCCACCCCGAACTGGGCACCTTCGATGACTTCCGCCGCCTGCGCGACGCCGCTGCCGCGGCGGGCCTGGAGCTGGCGCTGGACTTCGCCATCCAGTGCTCGCCCGACCATCCGTGGCTGCGCGAACACCCTGAATGGTTCGCCCACCGCCCGGACGGCTCGCTGCGCTATGCGGAAAACCCGCCCAAGAAGTACGAGGACATCGTCAACGTCGATTTCTACGGCACGCCGCCGTCCGACGCCACGCTGTGGACCGCGCTGCGCGACGTGGTGCTGTTCTGGGCGGGCCAGGGCGTGCGCATCTTCCGCGTGGACAACCCGCACACCAAGCCGCTGCCGTTCTGGGAATGGATGATCGCCGATGTGCGCGCGCAGTACCCGGACGCGCTGTTCCTGGCCGAAGCCTTCACGCGGCCCAAGATGATGGCGCGCCTGGCCAAGCTGGGCTTCAACCAGTCGTATACCTACTTCACCTGGCGCAACCACAAGCGCGAGCTCGTGGAATACATGACGGAGCTGACGCAGGGCCCGCTGCGCGAATACTTCCGCCCGCATTTCTTCGTCAACACACCCGACATCAACCCCTATTTCCTGCACGACAGCGGCCGGCCCGGCTTCCTGATCCGCGCGGCGCTGGCCACGTTGCTGTCCGGGCTGTGGGGCATGTACAGCGGCTTCGAGCTGTGCGAGGGCACGCCGGTGATGGCCGGCGGCGCGCCCAGGGAAGAGTACCTGGACTCCGAGAAATACCAGTTGCGCGCGTGGGACTGGCAGCGCCCGGGCAATATCGTTGCCGAGATCTCGCGCCTGAACGCCATCCGCGCCAGCCACCCGGCGCTGCAGAGCCACCTTGGCCTGCGCTTCTACCACGCCAGCGACGACGCGGTGCTGTACTTCGCCCGCTTCGTGCCGCGCGCCGCGCCGCTGCCGGGCACGCCGCCCGTCCCCGGCGCCTTCGACGGCGAAGTGCTGCTGGCCGCCATCAGCCTGGACCCGCGCGCCGCGCGCGAGGCGGCCATCGAGCTGCCGCTGTGGGAATGGGGCCTGCCCGACCACGCCGCGCTCGACGCCGAAGACCTGATGCACGGGCCCCGCTTCACCTGGCGGGGCAAGCACCAGCGCATCCGGCTGGACCCCCACGCGTTGCCGTTCGCGCTGTGGCGGGTGCGGCCGCTGCGCGAGGAGACAGCATGAAACGCCTGACCGAACCGGGGAGCGCCGCGCTGCTCAACGCCGATCCGCTCTGGTACAAGGACGCCGTCATCTACCAGTTGCACATCAAGTCCTTCTTCGATGCCAACGGCGACGGCGTGGGCGATTTCGCCGGCCTGCACGCCAAGCTCGACTACCTCGTCAACCTGGGGGTGGATACGGTCTGGCTGCTGCCGTTCTATCCGTCGCCGCGCCGCGACGACGGCTACGACATCGCCGACTACCGCAACGTCCACCCCGACTACGGCACGCTGGCCGAAGCGCGCCGCTTCGTGGCCGCGGCGCATGCGCGCGGGCTGCGCGTGATCACGGAACTGGTCATCAACCACACCTCGGACCAGCACCCGTGGTTCCAGCGCGCGCGCCTGGCCAAGCCCGGCTCGGCGGCGCGCAACTACTACGTGTGGTCGGACACCGACCAGGCCTACGCCGGCACCCGCATCATCTTCTGCGACACCGAGAAATCCAACTGGAGCTGGGACCCGGTGGCCGGCGCCTATTTCTGGCACCGCTTCTACTCGCACCAGCCCGACCTGAACTTCGACAACCCGCAGGTGCTGCGCGAGGTGATGTCGGTGATGCGCTTCTGGCTCGATATCGGCGTCGACGGGCTGCGGCTGGATGCCGTGCCCTACCTTGTCGAGCGCGAAGGCACCAGCAACGAGAACCTGCCCGAGACCCATGCCATCATCAAGCGCATCCGCGCCCACCTGGACGCGGAGTACAAGGGGCGCCTGCTGCTGGCGGAAGCCAATATGTGGCCGGAAGACGCCCAGCAATACTTTGGCGGACCGGGCGCGCCCGCCGCCTCCACGGCCCCCATCTCGCCCGCGGTGGCAGGCCGCACCCAGGGCGCGGGCCATGCCGCGCCGGCCGCCGGCGCCCCGCCCATGCACAGCGCGGGCGAGCTGAGCAACGAAGGCACCGCCGTGCCCGGCGACGAATGCCAGATGTCATTCCATTTCCCGCTGATGCCGCGCATGTACATGGCGATCGCGCGGGAGGACCGCTTCCCGATCACCGACATCATGCGGCAGACGCCGGAGATCCCGCCCAATTGCCAGTGGGCCATCTTCCTGCGCAACCACGACGAACTGACGCTCGAAATGGTGACCAGCTCCGAGCGCGACTACCTGTGGGAGGTCTATGCCTCCGACCGGCGCGCCCGCATCAACCTCGGCATCCGCCGCCGGCTGGCGCCGCTGATGGAGCGCGACCGCCGCCGCATCGAGCTGATGAACAGCCTGCTGTTTTCCATGCCCGGCACGCCGGTGATCTACTACGGCGACGAGATCGGCATGGGCGACAACATCCATCTCGGCGACCGCGACGGGGTGCGCACGCCCATGCAGTGGTCGCCCGACCGCAACGGCGGCTTCTCCCACGCCGACCCCGAGCGCCTGGTGCTGCCGCCGCTGCAGGGCCCGCTGTACGGCTACGAAGCGGTCAACGTGGAAGCGCAGGCCCGCGACCCGCACTCGCTGCTCAACTGGATGCGCCGCATGCTGGCCCTGCGCCGCCAGCACCGCGCCTTCGGGCGCGGCACGCTGCGCTTCCTGTTTCCCGGCAACCGCAAGATCCTGGCCTACCTGCGCGAGTTCGAAGGCGAGCACATCCTGTGCGTGGCCAACCTGGCGCGCGCGCCGCAGGCGGTGGAGCTGGACCTGTCCGCCTTCGCCGGCCGCGTGCCGGTGGAAATGCTGGGCGCCACGCCCTTCCCCGCCATCGGCCAGCTCACCTACCTGCTGACCTTGCCGCCCTACGGCTTCTACTGGTTCGTGCTGAGCAACGAAGCCCAGCCACCGTCCTGGCACGTCGATGCCCCCGAGCAGATGCCCGACCAGATCACGCTGGTGATGCAGAACGCCGCCCAGGCGGAACTCACCGAAGCCTCGCGCCGCACGCTGGCTAACGAAGTGCTGCCGCACTACATCGGCAGGCGCCGCTGGTACGGCGCCAAGGGCGAGCGCATCCGCAGCGTGGGCATTGCCTATGCCATCCCGTTCGCGCGGGGCACGGCCGGCGAGGAAACCTTCCTGTGCGAGATGGAGCTGGCGCTGGAAGGCCATACCGCCTGCTACCAGTTGCCGGTCGGCCTGTTGTGGGACCGCGACGGCGCCGGCGAAGGCGCCTCGCAGCTGGCGCACTCGCTGTCCATGGCCCGCGTGCGCAAGGGCAGCCGCGTGGGCCTGGTCACCGATGCCTTCGCGGTCGAGTGCTTTGCCCGCGAAGTGGTGCGCACGCTGCGCGCCGGCCGGGAGCTGTCCAGCCCGCGCGGCCCGATCCGCTTTCGCGGCGAGCCCGCCCTCGCAGGCCTGCCGCTGGAATCCGAGGAAGTGCAGTGGATGTCGGCCGAGCAGTCCAACAGCTCGCTGTCCTACAACAATACCGCCGTGCTCAAGCTGGTACGCCGCCTGGCCGGCGGCATCCACCCCGAGGCCGAGGTCACCCGCCACCTGAGCGCCAACGGCTACCGCAACTCCGCGCCGCTGCTTGGCGAGGTGGTACGTACCGGGCTGGATGGCACCCCGCATACGCTGATGCTGCTGCAGGGCTACATCCTGAACCAGGGCGACGCCTGGGGCTGGACGCTGGACTATATCGGCCGCGCCATCGACGACGCCGTGCCGTCCGAAGACCCCGAGGACGAATTCGGCGAGGCGCTCGGCGGCTACGCCGCGCTGGCCGGCACCCTGGGCCAGCGCCTGGCGGAGCTGCATGCGGTGCTGGCCCGCCCCTGCGACGATCCCGCGTTCGCGCCGGAAGCCGCCGGCGAGGCGCAGGTGCAGCAGTGGGCCGGGCAGGYCCTGGCCGAGCTGGAGCGTGCCATGACGCTGCTGGAGCAGCGCGCCGGCGAACTCGGCCGCCAGGCCCGCAACGACCGCTTCGCCGCAGATATCGACACGCTGCTTGCGGCCCGGGCGCACCTGCCGGCGCTGGTGGCGCGGCTCGCCGCGGGCGCGCCCGGCAGCCTGCAGACGCGCATCCACGGCGACTTCCACCTCGGACAGGTGCTGGTCGCGCAGAACGATACCTACCTGGTCGATTTCGAGGGCGAGCCGGGGCTGACCTGTTCCTGCTCGAACGCGCTGCCTACGAGGTTGGCTACGAGGCCGCCAACCGCGTGGCCTGGATCGACCTGCCGGTCAACGGGCTGGCGCGGCTGGTGCGCAAGCTGACCGGCGTCACCGGGGATGCCGATGCGCAAGACTGACAGCGCCCCGCCACGCGCCATGCCTACTCCCGCGCCGGCCCTGGTGCCGCCCTCCATGCCACCCTCGCCGCCCTCGCCGCTGCCAAACGCGAGCGATATCGAAGCCCTGCTGGCCGCGCGCCACGCCGATCCCTTTGCCGTGCTCGGCCCGCATGCGGGCGCGCGCGGCACCGTCGTACGCGCCTGCCTGCCCGGCGCCCGGGCAGCCTGGCTGGCCGCCCCGGACGGCACCCGCCTGGCCGGGCTGGAACCGCTGCACCCTGGTGGCGTCTTCGCCGGGACCCTGCATGCCGCACGCGCCGGCGCGGCCGACTACCGACTCGGCATGCGCTGGCCGGACGGCAGCGAACAGCTCAGCGCCGATCCCTACGCCTTCGGCACCCTGCTGGGCGACCTGGACCTGCACCTGATCGCCGAGGGCCGCCACTTCGAGCTGAGCAGCTGCCTGGGCGCGCAGGCGCAGGAGCTCGATGGCATCCCGGGCGTGCGCTTCGCGGTGTGGGCGCCCAATGCCCGGCGCGTCTCGGTGATCGGCGATTTCAACGGCTGGAACCCGGCGCGCCATCCCATGCGCCTGCGCCACGGCGCCGGCGTGTGGGAGCTGTTCATCCCCGCCGGGATGGGCGCCGCGCCCGGCAGCCGCTACAAGTTCGACCTGCTGGGCGCACACGGCGAGGCGCTGCCCGACAAGGCCGACCCGCTGGCGCTGGCCACCGAGGCGCCGCCGGCCACGGCCTCGGTGGTCGCCGAGCCGGGCCGCACCGCGCCGCCCTACGCGTGGACCGACCAGGCCTGGATGCGCCGCCGCGCCGGCACCGACCCGCATGCCGCGCCGATGTCCATCTACGAGCTGCACGTGCTGTCCTGGCTGCGCGAGGTCAACGACCCCGTGCGCGGCTGGGAGCGGCTGGCGGCGCGGCTGGTGCCCTATGTGCAGGAACTCGGCTTCACCCACATCGAACTGATGCCGGTGATGGAGCATCCGTTCGGCGGCTCGTGGGGCTACCAGCCGCTTTCGCTGTTCGCGCCCACCGCGCGGCTGGGCCCGCCGCAGGCCTTCGCCGCCTTCGTGGACCGCTGCCACGAGGCCGGCATCGGCGTGATCCTGGACTGGGTGCCGGCGCACTTCCCCACCGACCCGCACGGCCTGGCCCGATTCGACGGCACCGCGCTGTACGAGTACCAGGATCCGCGCGAGGGCTTCCACCAGGACTGGAACACACTGATCTACAACCTGGGCCGCAACGAGGTGCGCGGCTTCATGCTGGCCAGCGCGCTGCACTGGCTGGAGCACTATCACGTCGACGGCCTGCGCGTGGATGCGGTGGCATCCATGCTCTACCGCGACTACAGCCGCGAGGCCGGCCAGTGGCTGCCCAACCGCTTCGGCGGGCGCGAGAACCTGGAGACGGTGGCCTTCCTGCGCGAACTCAATACCGTGGTGCGCGAGCGCTGCCCGGGCGCCATGACCATCGCCGAGGAGTCCACCGCCTGGCCCGGCGTGACCGCACCGGTGCAAAGCGGCGGCCTTGGCTTTACCTTCAAGTGGAACATGGGCTGGATGCACGACACGCTGCGCTACCTGGCGCACGACCCCGTGCACCGCGCCTGGCACCACCAGGACATGACCTTCGGCATGGTCTACGCGTGGTCCGAAGCCTTCGTGCTGCCGATCTCGCACGACGAAGTGGTGCACGGCAAGGGCTCGATGATCGGCAAGACGCCCGGCGACGACTGGCAGCGTTTCGCCAGCCTGCGCGCCTACTACGGCTTCATGTGGACCCACCCCGGCAAGAAGCTGCTCTACATGGGCGCCGAGTTCGCCCAGTGGCGCGAATGGAACCACGACACGGAGCTGGACTGGCCGCTGCTTGAGCAGCCCGCGCACCGCGGYATGCAGGCGCTGGTGCGCGACCTCAACCGCATGCACGCCACGCTGCCGGCCCTGCATGCGCTGGATCACCGCCCCGAAGGCTTCAGCTGGGTGGTGGGCGACGACAGCCGCAACAGTGTGTTCGCCTACCTGCGCCGCGCCGCGCCGGGCGGCCGCGAGGTGGCGCTGGCGGTGGTCAACATGACGCCCTTGGTGCGCCCCGACTACCGCCTGGGCGTGCCGTTCGCCGGGCGCTGGCTCGAATGCCTGAATACGGACGCGGCCATCTACGGCGGCGGCAACGTCGGCAATGGCGGCGAAGTGCTGGCCACCGACGCGCCCTCGCACGGGCAGCCCGCCTCCCTCATCCTCACCATCCCGCCGCTGGCCACGCTGGTACTGCGCTTTGCCGACGATCCGGCAGGCGGCGCCGCCGAAGATTTCGCCAACCGAGGAGCCTGACCTTGCCCCTTGCCCCTGCCACCCGCATGCTGCCAGGCAAGCCGTACCCGCTGGGCGCGCACTGGGACGGACTCGGCATCAACTTCGCCGTGTTCTCGGCCAATGCCGCCCGCATCGACCTGTGCCTGTTCTCGGACAACGGCCGCAAGGAACTGGCCCGGCACACGCTGCCGGAATGCACGGACGAGGTCTGGCACGGCTACCTGCCACACGCCGCGCTGGGCACGGTCTATGGCTACCGGGCCTTCGGCCCCTACGAACCGGCGCACGGGCACCGTTTCAACCCGCACAAGCTGCTGCTCGACCCCTACGCGCGGCAACTGAGCGGACCGGTGCGCTGGTCGGACGCGCTGTTTGGCTACCGCCTGCAAAGCGCGCGCGCGGACCTCACGCCCGATCGCCGCGATAGCGCGCCCACCATGCCCAAGGCCGTGGTGGTGGACGCCAGCTTCCACTGGGGCGACGACCGTTTCCCGGCGGTGCCGTGGGAGCAGACGGTAATCTACGAAGTGCATCCGCGCGGGCTGTCGATGCTGCGCCACGACCTGCTGCCGCATATCCGCGGCACCTTTGCCGGGCTGTGCGACCCGCGCTTTGTCGAGCACCTGAAAAAACTGGGCGTCACCACCGTGGAACTGCTGCCGGTGCATGCCTTCCTGCAGGATCGTTTCCTGCTCGAGCGTGGGCTGCGCAACTACTGGGGCTACAACACGATGGCGTACTTCGCCCCGGAGCCGGCCTATCTCGGCAACGGCCAGCTCAACGAGCTGAAGGTGGCGGTGCGGCGCCTGCACGCGGCGGGCCTGGAGGTCATCCTCGACGTGGTCTACAACCACACCTGCGAAGGCAACGAGCTGGGCCCCACCGTCTCGTGGCGCGGCCTGGACAATGCCAGCTACTACCGCCTCATGCCCGGCGACGAGCGCCACTACATCAACGACACCGGCTGCGGCAACACGCTCAACCTGTCGCACCCGCGCGTGCTGCAGATGGTGATGGATTCGCTGCGCTACTGGGTGGAGTGCTTCCACGTGGACGGCTTCCGCTTCGACCTGGGCAGCACGCTGGGCCGCGAAGGCACCGGCTTCGACCCCGGCGCGGGCTTCTTCGACGCCATCCTGCAGGACCCGGTGCTGTCGCGCGTCAAGCTGATCTCCGAGCCCTGGGATCTCGGCCCCGGCGGCTATCAGGTCGGCAACCACCCGCCCGGCTTTGCCGAGTGGAACGACAAGTTCCGCGACACCGTGCGCCGTTTCTGGCGCGGCGACGCCGGCCAGCGCGGCGACCTGGCGGCGCGGCTGGCCGGATCGGCCGACATCTTCGACCGCCGCCACCGCAAGCCCTGGGCCTCGGTCAACTTCATCACCGCGCACGACGGTTTCACGCTGGCCGACCTGGTCAGCTACAGCGCCAAGCACAACGAAGCCAACGGCGAGGACAACCGCGACGGCACCGACGACAACGCCAGCGCCAACTGGAGCCCGGACGGCAGCGCCGAAGGGCCCACCGGGGATCCCGCCATCCAGGAAACGCGCGGGCGCGTGGCGCGCGCGCTCATGTCCACGCTGCTGCTCTCGCACGGCACGCCGATGCTGACCGCCGGCGACGAATGGTGCCGCAGCCAGCACGGCAACAACAACGCGTACTGCCAGGACGGCGAACTGTCCTGGCTCGACTGGGAGGGCGCCGACGCCCCGGCCGGGCGCGCCATGACTGCCTTCGTCAGCCGCCTGCTGGCGGCGCGCCGGCGCTTGCATGCCTTTGCCGAGACCGGCTTCGCCCATGGTCGCCGGGAAATCGAACCCGGCCTGGCCGATATCGCCTGGTTCGACACCGACGGCGAGCCGCTCACCCCGGAGCAATGGTCCGGCAGCGAGGGCCGCACACTGGCGCTGCGGCGCGCCGCCACCGCGCCGGGCGGCCAGGTCCAGGTGACCTTGCTGCTGTTCAATGCCGGCGGCGAGGACGCCGATTTCCACATGCCAGAACCGCGCCAGGACTGGCGCCTGCTGCTCGACAGCAGCCGCCCGGAATCGCCCGAGGCATCCGCCGGCACGCCCGTGCGCGTGCCCGCTCATGCGGTGGTACTGCTGCTGGCGGTGCCGGCCGACGAAGCGGATTCGCAATGGAGCTAGCGACCCGCGCATCAACGGCCGGAGAAGGAGGCCGCATCATGAACGCTGTGCCATCGGTGGCGACACCCGCGCCGCTGCAATCTTTCGGGCCCCATCGTCTCGCGGACGGGCGCATGTGCTTCCGGCTGTGGGCGCCGGACGCCACTGCCGCCGGGCAGCCGATCCGCCTGGAGATCGCCGGCATGGGGCCGGTACCGATGTGCGCGGCGCCCGGGCCGGACGGGGACGAAGGCTGGCTGGAGGCCATCGCCCCCTGCTGTCCCGACGCCCGCTACTGGTTCCGGCTGGACGACGGCAGCACCGTGCCGGACCCCGCCAGCCGCGCGCAGGCCACCGATATCGGCGGCGCCAGCCTGGTATGCGATCCGGCCGCCCATGCGTGGTGCCACCCCTTCTGGCGCGGCCGCCCCTGGCAAGAGGCCGTGATCTATGAAATGCATGTCGGCTTGTGCGGCGGCTACGCCGGCGCGGCCCGCCAGCTGCCGCGCCTGGCCGCGCTCGGCTTCACGGCGGTGGAGCTGATGCCGCTGGCCGAGTTTCCCGGCGGGCGCAACTGGGGCTATGACGGCGTGCTRCCGTTCGCGCCCGAATGCAGCTATGGCACGCCCGCGGCATTGCGCGCGCTGGTGGACTGCGCACACGGCCTGGGCATGGCCGTGCTGCTCGACGTGGTCTACAACCACTTCGGCCCGGAGGGAAATTGCCTGCACCAGTACGCCAGCGCATTCTTTCGCGACGACATGCGCACGCCGTGGGGCCCGGCCATCGATTTCCGCCGCCCCGAGGTGCGCCGCTTCTTTACCGAGAACGCCCTGTACTGGCTGGAGGACTTCCGCTTCGACGGCCTGCGCCTGGACGCCGTGCACGCCATCGTCGACGAAGGCTGGCTGCGCGAACTGGCCGGCGAGATCCGCGCGCGCCATCCCGACCGGCATATCCACCTGGTGCTGGAGAACGACCACAACGACGCCGGCCTGCTCGCCGCCGGCTACGACGCGCAATGGAACGACGACGGCCACCACGCGCTGCACGTATTGCTGACCGGCGAGCGCGACGGCTATTACGGCGACTACGCCATGCCTGCCTGCGAGGGCCCCGTGCAGGGCGAGGGCACGCCGCACGCGGCGGCGCTGGGACACCTCGCGCGCGTGCTGGCCGAAGGCTTCTCCTACCAGGGCGAGGCCTCGCCCACGCGCAGCCAGCCGGCCAAGCCCGTGCACCGGGGCCAGCCCAGCGCCGCGCTGCCCCCCACCGCCTTCGTGCTGTTCCTGCAGAACCACGACCAGACCGGCAACCGGGCCATGGGCGAGCGCCTGGCCACGCTGGCCGGCGCCGACGCCCTGCGCGCGGCGGTGCTGCTGCAGTTGCTGTGCCCGCAGGTGCCGCTGGTCTTCATGGGCGAGGAATTTGGCGCCACCACGCCCTTCCTGTACTTCACCAGCCATCCGCCTGCGCTGGCCGAGGCGGTTCGCGAGGGCCGCCGGCGCGAGTTCGGCGCCGTGGCTGCATTCTCCGACCCGGCCCGCGCGGCGCGCATACCGGATCCGAACGACCCGGCCACCTTCGAGGCCTCGCGCCCGCGCCTCGAAGGCGACAACGCCTGGAGCCACTATTACGGCGCCCTGCTAGCCACGCGCCACCGTGAACTGGCGCCGCGCCTGGCAGGCTGCATGAGCGCGGGCGTGCGCATCCTCGGCGAACGCGCGCTGGCGGCAAGCTGGCGGCTCGGCGACGGCGCCCTGCTCACTGTCTGGATCAATCTCGGCGATGCGCCGGTGCCGGCCGTGCTACCCGGCCTGCCGCCCGCGATCCCCGCGCGGCTGCTGGCGCAGAGCCGCCAGGACGCCTTGCAGGCGCTGGCCGCTGGTACGTTGCCGCCGGCCTGTGCCATCGCCTGCCTGGGCGGCGGCAGGCACCAACCCGCCTAGCGCAGCCCGCCATGGACACGGATCCCCTTGACGGGCAACCCCTGCGCGCCGCCGGTCCGCGCGATCCGGCACTGCAGCCGCTGCACGCACTGGCCGGGCGTGCCGGCCTGATGGTGCACTGGGAAGACGCCCAGGGCCGCGCGCGCGAGGTCGAGCCCGATGTGCTGCGCGCCATCCTGGCCGCCCTGGGGCTGGCCAGCGCCACCGCCGGGCAATGCGAGGCATCGCGGGCGCAACTGGCGGCCGAAGACGCGGCCCGGGCTTTGCCCCCGCTGCTCACCGCCAACCAGGGCCACCCCGTGGCGATACCGCTGGCGCATACGATTTCGCGGCTTCCCTACCGGCTCGAACTGGAGGACGGCACCGTGGTGAACGGCACCGCGCGCCCTCATGCCGATGGCGGCATGCACGTAGCGGCCATCGCTGCCATCGGCTATCACCGACTGCTGGTCGGCGATGCCGAGCTTACGCTGGCGGTGGCGCCGGCCCGCTGCTTCGGTGTCGCCGATGCCTTGCGCGCGGGCGCTGGCGCCAGCGCGGCCAGCCACAGGCGGCCCTGGGGCCTGTCTGTGCAGTTGTACTCGCTGCGGCACGGCGCGCCAGCCGGCCTTGGCGACCTGACCACGCTGGCCGCGTGCTGCGAGGCCGCCGCTGGCGCGGGGGCGGACGCCGTCGCCATCAATCCGCTGCACGCGGGCTTTGCCGCCCTGCCGGAGCGCTACAGCCCGTATTCGCCTTCGAGCCGGCTGTTCCTTAACCCGCTCTACGCGGATCCCGCTGCCGTCTTTGGCCAGGGCGCCGTGGACCGGGCCGTCGCCGCGCTTGCGCTGGGCCGCATCATGCCGGCGCTGGAAGCCCGCGCCGAAATCGACTGGCCGGCGCTGGCGCGCGCGCGCAATGCCGTCATGCAGTGGCTGTGGCAGCATCGCGCCACGTTGCTGCCGGCGCGCGCGCTTCAGGCATTCACGGCATTCCGCCTGCGCCAGGGCGCCGCGCTGGAGGCGCACGCGCGCTTCGAGGCGCTGCAGGCGCAGCGCGTGGCCACGGCCGGCAGCCCCGCCGAAGCCGCCGCCGCGGCCGACTGGCGGCAATGGCCAGTCACCGAGCGCGCGCCGGCATCGGTCGCGCTCGAAGCCTTCGCCAGCGCGCACGCGGATGCGGTGGGCTACCACGCTTTCGCACAGTGGCTGGCGGCCGACGGCCTGGCCGCATCCCAGCGCCGCGCGCGCGCCGCCGGCATGGCGATCGGCGTGGTGGCGGACCTGGCGGTCGGCACCGATGGCGGCGGCAGCCACGCCTGGACCCGCCAGGGCGAGATCCTGGCGGGCGTCTGCGCGGGGGCGCCACCGGATCTGTACAACCCGCTGGGCCAGGGCTGGGGAATCTCCGTATTCTCGCCGCGCGCGCTCCGGCACGGCTTTGGCGCGTTCATCGAGATGCTGCGCGCCAACCTCGGCCCGGTCGGCGGCCTGCGCATCGACCACGCGCTGGGGCTGGCGCGCATGTGGCTGGTGCCGGACGGCGCGCCGCCCGCCGCCGGCGCCTACATGCTGGGCATCGACGTGCTGTGGTTCGAGCGCGCCGGCCCCGAGGCATCGGCCCACGCGCCGGCGCGGCTGCCCGTGGAAACGCCCGCCGCAGGCGCCCCTGCCGTGCCGGATTTCCTGCCGCCCGAACGCTGGCCTGCCGAAGCGGTGGCGACCACCACCACCCACGACCTGCCCACCGTGGCCGGCTGGTGGTCGGGGCGGGACATCACGTGGCGCGCCCGGCTGGGCCAGCTCGGTGCCGGCGAGACCGAGGCCAGCGCGCTGGCCGCCCGCGCCCGCGACCGCACCGCGCTGTGGCGGGCGCTGGCGCAAGCGGGGCTGGTGCTCGGGCCCGAAGCCGCGCCGGGCGACGCCCCGCTCGACGCCGTGCTGGCGTGGCTCGGACGCGCCGCCACGCCGCTGCGGCTGGTGCCGGTGGAAGACCTGCTGGGCGCGCGCGAGCAGCCCAACCTGCCCGGCACCATCGCCGGCCATCCCAACTGGCAGCGGCGGCTGGACGCCGACGTACGCACGCTGTTCGATGCCTGGCCGGTACGCCAGCGCGTTGCCGCGCTACGTGGCCCGGGCGGCGACGCCGGGCCTTCCCGCCAGCCGCCGCCCCGCAAGGAGAAACGCTGAATGCCCCAACCCTGCCTGCCGCCACGCGCCACGGCGCGCCTGCAGCTGCATGCCGGCTTCACCTTCGAGCATGCCGCGCAGCAGGCCGGCTACTACGCAGCGCTTGGCGTCAGCCACCTTTACCTGTCGCCTGTGTTCGCCGCGCGGCCCGGCTCCACGCACGGCTACGACGTAACCGATTTCCGCGTGATCAACCCCGAGCTGGGGGGYGAGGATGGCTTCTACCGCYTCGCCGAGTGCGCGCGCGAACATGGCCTGGGGCTGGTGCTCGACATCGTGCCCAACCATATGGCGGCCAGCCCCGCGCACAACCCGTGGTGGCGCGACGTGCTGGCGCGCGGCGCGCAGAGCGCGTACGCCCATCATTTCGACATCGACTGGCATTCGCCCGACCCCGACCTGCATGGCCGCGTGCTGTTGCCGGTGCTGGGCAAACCGTACTGGGATGCGCTGTGCGCCGCGGAGCTGACGGTGCGCTTCGACCAGCAAGCCGGCCAGCCGCTGCTGTGCTACGGAGGCCAGACGCTGCCGCTGGCGGAGGACACCTTCGAGCCGGACACGGCCGCGGCGCTGCCTGCCCTGCTCGATGCGCACCAGCCCGAGGGCCGCGCGCGCCTGCACGAGTTGCTGGAGCAGCAGCACTATCGGCTGGCCTGGTGGGCCACCGCCGCCGACGAGCTGAACTGGCGGCGTTTCTTCGAGGTGAGCGACCTGGTCGGCATGCGGGTGGAACAGCCGGCGGTGTTCGACGCTGTCCATGCCCTGGTATTCGCGCTGTTCCGCGACGGCTGGATCGACGGTGTGCGGGTGGACCACGTGGACGGGCTGGCCGACCCGGCCGCCTATTGCCAGCGCCTGCGCGCCCGGCTCACCGCGCTCGCGCCCGAGCGGCCGCCGGGGCGCGCCGTGCAATGCCCCTGGCTTGTGGTCGAGAAAATCCTCGCGCCCGGCGAAGCGTTGCGCGCCGACTGGCTGGTGGACGGCACTACCGGCTATGACTTCATGGACGCCGTGTCCGCACTGCTGCACGACGGCGACGGCGCCGCCGGGCTCGATGCGCTGTGGCAACGGATGAGCGGCGAGACGCGCAGCGTCGAAGCACAGGTGCAGGCGGCCCGCGCCCATTTGCTGTCGCATCACCTGGTCACCGAATTCGAGGGCGCGAGCCGCCGCCTGCATGCCTGCGCGCGCAGCGAGCCGGCTACGCGCGATCTCACGCTGGCCAGCCTGCGCCGCGCGCTGGCCGCCCTGCTGGTGCCGCTGCCGGTCTATCGCACCTACTTCAGCCTCACGCCCGAGGATTTCCACGCGCGCATGGCGCAGCGGGCGCAGGCCTGGCCACAGGCCATGCTGGCCACCGCCACGCACGACCACAAGCGTGGCGAGGATGCACGCATGCGCCTGGCGGTGCTGAGCGAGTTGCCCGGTGAATGGGCCCGGGAGGTGCGCGACTGGGAGCAGCAATGCCAGCCACTGCTGGCACGCCTGCCGTGCGCGCCCGACGCGGCGGACCGCCTGATGCTGTACCAGACGCTGGTCGGCGCATGGCCGGCGGCGCTCGATCCCCGCGACACCGACGGCGTGGCGGCACTGCTCGCGCGGGTGCGCGAGTGGCAGCGCAAGTCGATCCGCGAAGCCAAGCGGCACGGCACCTGGACCAGCCCGGACAGCGCCTATGAGCAGGGCAGCGCGGATTTCCTCGCGACGCTGGCGCACGACCGGGACGGTGGGCGCGGCAGCGTGCTGGCGCGGATCGCCGCCTTCGCCCGGCGCATCGCCGTGCCGGGCGCCGTCAACAGCCTGAGCCAGACGCTGCTGCAGCTTACCGCGCCGGGCGTGCCCGACCGCTACCAGGGCACCGAAGACTGGGACCTCAGCCTGGTCGATCCCGACAACCGCCGCCCGGTGGATTTCGACAAGCTGCGCGCCGGCCTGGGCGATGCCGCGGGCTGGCCCGCCTGGCTGGCCAGCTGGCAGGACGGCCGCCTCAAGCTGCAACTGATCCGCAGCGTGCTGGCGGCGCGCCGCGCGCATGCCGCGCTGTTCGCCGCGGGCGACTATCGCCCGGCCGCGCTCGGCGGCGCGCTGGCGGCGCACGCCGTGGCGTTCGCGCGCCGCCATGGGCAGGTGCAGGCACTCGTGGTGGCCACCCGGCTGGCCGCGCACCTGAGCGATCCCGGACAGCCCCGGGTCGCGCGCGAGCATTGGCGCGACACCGCGCTGCAGGCCGGGCATGGGCAGGACAGCCAGTGGGTGGACGTACTGACCAGCCGGCCCCTGCTCGCTCGCGCGGGTCGCCTGCCGCTGGCGGAAGTCCTGGAGATGCTGCCGGTGGCATTGCTGCTGCGCACTCCGTGACAACGTTTGCAGCACATCCGAAAAACTATTCCCCTCTCAAGTGGGGAAGCCGTGAAGCGCCGAACTGCGCAGACTGGTTACCCAATGTCGTCAAGCCAATGCGCCCCGGCGCGCAGGACCCGGCCATGACCCATAGACAGAATGTTTGCCCACTTTGCGGCACCCAGGCCGAAACCCGCACCCGCCGCGGCAGTTACGGACAATGGGTGTTGTATGGCTGCGGCAATCCCCAATGCGGGCCCACCGAGATCAGCACCGGCGCGCGCCGCAACCTGCGCGAGCCCGGCCGCCAGGCCGAGCTGCGGGCCCTGGCCCGCACCAGCCGCGAGCACGGCAAGGTACCGCGCTTGTGCTACGACGGCCCGCGCGGCGAGATCTACGTCGAATTCGACTAGTCAGCGGGGACCGGCAGCCCGCTGCGCGTCCGCCCTGCATAGCGTCTCGAACTGGCCGTCGAACGGCGCGCTGGCGCTGCCCAAGGCCTTCGTCGCCTGGGCCGCTCACCTCACATTGAACGGCAGGCCTTGCCAGCTCCACGGCGGTTCGCATCCGCGCTTCGACGCGCACGGCCGTGTCACCTGCCACCGACTACCGTGATGCGGCGGAAGCACCGTCGCAGCAGTTGCCGGTGCCCGGCCCGCCGGTGGCATGGTCGCGCCGCCGCTTCGCCACGCCGGCGTCATGGCCGCCGCTGCCGCGCCGCGCAACGGGGCGCGCTGGCATTCCTCGTGATCCGCCGTTACATTCCATGCAGTTTGTGACCGCGCTGGTACGCGGCGGACGGAACATCCCGGCGTCGGCCGCGGTCCACTATGCGTACCGCACGGCAACACAAGGACTGCCCAATGCAATTGACCACCGACGATCTTCTGGCACTGTTCTGCGCCAGCGTGCTCACCGTGACGGTGGTTGCGATCCACTACGAGGTGTTGCGGCTGCTGTCGGAAATGAGCCCGCGCCGCTGGGCCGGGCGCGTCAATGTGGGCGTGCTGATCGTCTTCATCATCCTCGCCCATTGCCTGGAAGCCATCGTGTTCGCCGGGGGCTACTGGGCCGCCGGCCACTGGCTGGGCCTCGGCGGCCTGGCCGGGCCGCAGGAGATCCAGCCCATCACCTACGTCTATTTCTCGCTCGAGACCTATACCACGCAGAGCCTGGGCGACATCTCCCCGGTTGGCGCGACGCGGCTGATCGCCAGTATCGAGCCGCTGGTCGGCCTGATCCTGATCGGCTGGTCCACTTCATTCACCTACATCATCATGCGCCGCGACTGGCCCACAGGCAGGTCCAGGCACGCATCCCAGGACGAGATCTAGCCCGCGGCCGGCACGCCGCGGCGCACGGAGCCGGCGCTACAGGATCGGCGCGAACAGGGTCGCCACGTGCATCGCCACGCGCCGCAGGTGGGTCCCGCCCATGTACTCCTCGCGCCCGATGCGGCGCGCCTGTGCGAAATCCTCCTCCAGCATGGCCGCCACGCTGGCGGCAAAGCCGCGGTGCGCGGTCATGACCATGATCTCGAAGTTCAGGCGGAACGAGCGGTTGTCCAGGTTGGCGCTGCCCACCGCCGCGGCCTCGTCGTCGATCAGGATCACCTTCTGGTGCAGGAAACCCGGCTGGTAGCGGTAGATCTTCACGCCTGCGCAGATGGCCTGGTAGGCGTACAGCGTGGAGGCCGCGAACACCACCAGGTGATCCGGGCGCGCCGGCAGCAGGATACGCACATCCACGCCGCGCAGCACCGCCAGCCTGAGCACGGCGAACACGGCTTCGTCCGGGACGAAGTACGGACTGGTGATCCACACGCGCCAGCGCGCCGACTGGATCGCCTCGACGAAGAACAGCGAGCAGGTCTCCTGCGCGTCGGCCGGGCCGGAAGGCACCACCTGGCAGGTCATGGTGCCGGCCGGCGCGGCCGGCGGCGGCAGCAGCACCGGCACCTCGCGCGCGGCCCAGTACCAGTCCTCGGCGAAGACCATCTGCAAATCGAGCACCGCGCTGCCGCGGATCTCGATATGCGTGTCGCGCCAGGGCGCCAGCGGCGGCTTCAGGCCCAGGTATTCGTTGCCGACATTGTGGCCGCCCGTAAACGCGCAGGCGCCGTCCACGATCACCAGCTTGCGGTGATTGCGGAAATTGAGCTGGAAGCGGTTGACGAAGCCGCGCCGCGTGGCAAACGCGCGCGCCTCCACGCCCGCCGCCAGCAATCGCTTCACGTAGTCGCCGGGCAGCGCGTGCGAGCCGATGCTGTCGTAGAGGAAATACACCTTCACGCCGGCGCCCGCGCGTTCGCACAGCAGGTCCTGCAGGCGCTGGCCCAGCGCATCGTCATGGACGATGAAGAACTGCACGATCACCACCTGCCTGGCGGCAGCGATGGCGGCCAGGATGGCAGCGAAGGTGGCGTCCCCGTTGACCAGCAGGCGCACGGCGTTGTTGGCCAGGCAAGGCATGCCGGTGAGCCGCGGCAAGGCCCGCAGGCAGGCCTGCTCGGGCGCGTGCACCACGCTGGCATCGCGCGCGGCGCGCTCGCCGGCGTCCATGTCGAACGTGACCTCGCGCAGGCGATCGTTGTTGAAACGGCGCGCGTTGACGTAGCCGGCGAAATTGCTGCTGCCCAGGATCAGGTAGGGCACCAGCGCGAAATACGGCATCATCACCAGCGACCCTGCCCACGCGATGGCGCCCGGTGCCGTGCGCACGGTCATCACCGCGTGCAGGGCGGCGAGGATGCCGAGTGCATGGAAGACCAGCACGATCGCAGCGATCAGGGAAGGGCTGAGCATGACCGTCAGGGGTCGCCATGCGGCGACGGATCACAATGCCTGCCATTCTGGCATAGGCGCGGCAGGATTTCGCGGCAGGCGTTAAGCTGTAGCGTTTTTCGCCTCGCCGCACCCCGTATCGTCAAGGAAGACCGCAATGTCAGAGTTCAAGATGGAGTACCGGCGCCTGGGCGCCAGCAACCTGAAAGTATCCGCCCTGTGCCTGGGCACCATGATGTTCGCCGACCAGACGGATGAAGCCGAAGCCGGCCGCATCGTCGACAGCGCGCGCGCCCACGGCGTGAATTTCATCGATACGGCGGATGTCTACAGCAAGGGCGGCTCCGAACGCATGGTCGGCAAGCTGCTGGCCGGCGACCGCCATGACTGGGTACTGGCCAGCAAGCTCGGCAACCCGATGCACGCCGCGCCCAACCGCTCGCACTACTCGCGCACGTGGATCCTGCGCGAGGCCGAAGAAAGCCTGGGCCGCCTGGCTACCGACTACCTCGACATCCTCTACCTGCACCGCGACTTCCCCRGCGAGAACCTGGAAGAGCCGGTGCGCGCGATGGGCGATCTGGTGCGCGCGGGCAAGATCCGCTACTGGGCCGTCTCCAACTTCCGCGGCTGGCGCATCGCCGAGCTGGTGCGCCTGTGCGACCAACTGGGCGTGCCGCGTCCGGTGGCATGCCAGCCCTACTACAACCTGCTCAACCGCATGCCGGAAGTGGAAATCCTGCCCGCCTGCCAGCACTTCGGCCTGGGCGTGGTGCCCTACAGCCCGATCGCGCGCGGCGTGCTCACCGGCAAATACCAGCCCGGCCAGCAGCCGCCGCAGGATTCCCGCGCGGGCCGCGCCGACCGCCGCATGATGGAGACCGAGTTCCGAGAGGAATCGCTCGTCATCGCGCAGAAGCTCAAGCAGCATGCCGACGGGCGCGGCCTCCAGCTCGGGCAGTTCGCCACGGCATGGGTCCTGGCCAATCCCATTGTCAGCTCGGTGATTGCCGGGCCGCGCACACTGGCCCAGTTCGAGGACTACTTCGGCGCAGTGGGCGTCGCGGTCTCGGCCACGGAAGAGGCGATGGTCGACGACCTGGTACGGCCGGGGCATGCCTCCACGCATGRCTACAACGATCCCAACTATCCGTTGACGGGGCGGCCGATCTCGGCGTTCTGAGCGGGCCGCAGCCCGTTCCGGCAGCGGCTGGGCTTTGTCGAAGCCTGGCCGCAACAGGCATTGCCCGCGGCGCCGATGCCGTTGACGCATGGCCGTGCGCTGCCCGGCAGCGGCGGCGAGGTCATCGTCGTGGACTTGCCCGGCCACGCCGCCGGCCATCCCGGCGCCTTCATCCAGGGCAAGCGGCGCCGCATCGTGCGGCTGCGCGAGACGGGCAGCCGCGCATGATCGCCGGCCCCCATGCCAGCGGCTCGCCAGCTTCAGGCCGGACGGCATCGCCGTGATGGCTCCGGATTGCTGCTGCGCATGCCGGGGCGCCGACGCTGGTCTGCGCCGCCACCGGCCGCCGCGCCGATTGCTCAAAATTTAGGCAGTCCGATACAAATCCGCCGCTATTGGCACAGCGCCAAGGGCCGCCCCCTTTTATCCACATATTCTGTGGATAACATAAAGCGGCAGATTCGGACAAATCATGTAAATGCGGCGCAGCAATCCCATGCGGGCCTCGGCGAGATCGGGCGCCGCCCCGGATGCGTCGCCGCCTGCCTTGGGAATACTCCGCTCGCGCTTGCGGATTGCTCTGAACGTTATCGGCCTCGCCCCGGACTATGCTGCCCGCATGCCTTGCGGGGAAGGCCCGAGCCCGTCCCGGCCCAGTGCATGGCTGCCCGTCTGGCCGGGCGGCGGATGCGCGCCAGCCCCCTCTTTGCCCGAACGCCAGTTGCCAGTTGGACCCATCCCAATGAAGATCGCACTGCTAGCGGACCGCTCGGTCCAGGCCGAGGCCCTCTCGGATTCCCTGTCCCGCGCCGGCATGTATTGCCATACCTATCACGCCAGCCGGGATCTGTTCCAGCGCATCGACCACTCCGGCTACGACGTCTTGCTGATCGACCACGAACTGGCCGACATGCCCGCGGTGCAGGCCGTGCGCGCGGTGCGCGCGGCGTGGCGGGGCGAGCTGCCGGTGATGGTGCTGTCCGACCGGCGCGACGAGGATTCGGTGGTCAACACCCTGCAGGCGGGCGCCGACGACTATATGATCCGTCCGCTGCGGGCGCGCGAGCTGGTGGCCCGGCTGCACGCGCTGCGACGCCGCACCGCCGCCCGCGACCCGGCGCCCGCCCCGGGCCCTGCCGTCGTGATCGGGCCCTACACGCTGGATTACCTGTCGCACCAGGTCACGTTCCGCGGCCGGCGGCTGCAGCTCACACCCAAGGAATTCGATCTCGCCGCCCTGCTGTTCTCCGGTGCGGGGCGCGTGATACCGCACGCACAGGTCGAGCACGCGATCTGGGGATACGGGCTGCCGGCCACGTCGCGGGCGCTGGCAAACCTGGTCTCGCGCCTGCGCCGCACGCTGGCGCTGCACCCCGGCAATGGCGTGGTGATCACGGTCGTCTATGGGCAGGGATACCGGCTGGAGGAAACGGCGGCCGGCGTCACCAGGCGCGCCCGCCACCGCGGCTAGCCAGGTAGGGGGCTGCCGCCTGCCCGGACGCCGGGGCGCCGAGACGCCCGTCGCGCGCCAGCTCGCGCAAGTCGATCACCACAAAGCCGCTGCTGGCTTTCTTGGCCGCGCGCTTGGCCGCGGCCGCGGCCGCGCCGATATGGCTGCTGTCCAGTCGCCACAAGCCAGGCATGCCCTGCGGGCCGGATGGCCCCCGCGGCCCCACGCGCACCGCGCCGGCGGCCATGGTCACGGTGGGAAAGAACGCACGCTGGCCCAGCCGGTCCTCGCCATGGATGCCGCCGGCCTCGCGATCGGCGTCGGAGTAGAGCTCGCGCGCGGCCAGGTCGAAGCGCGCGATCGCGGTGCGCGTGCGCGCTTCCCAGTCCGGGCTCTGGTACAGCACCAGGAAATCGTCGCCGCCCACATGGCCGAGGAAATCACGCACCGGGTCGCAGGCCTGCGCCAGGAAGGCGGCGGCGCCCTTGAGCATTTCGTCGCCCTTCCAGTAGCCGTACTGGTCGTTGTAGGGCTTGAAGTGGTTCAGGTCGATATAGCACGCGTGGAACTCCGCTCCGGCCTCGACCAGCCGGTCGATATGCCGGTTCAGCGGCATGTTGCCGGGCAGGAAGGTCAGCGGGTTGGCATAGCGCGCCGCCTCCATGCGGATCTCGGTGACCGCGCGGATCAGGTCTGCGCCGGTGCCCAGGCCGGCGTAGCGTCCCCGCTCGGTGATGATGAAGCCGTCGGCCAGCGCACGCTGGTCCTCGCCCGACAGGGCCTGCGCCATCTCGTCGATGCCGGCGCCCTTGTCGAAGCACAGCGGCGCGCGGTTGGCCAGGGCCAGGCAATCCTTCCTGCCGTAGAGCTCGCGGTGGAACGGCCCGGCAAAGCGGTCGATGAAGTAATGCCGGTTGACGATGGCGAGCGGCTTGTCGTCATCGCTGACCACGGCCGCCGCGTGCAGCTCCGGGTGCGCATGGAACAAGGCCAGCAGTTCGTTGTTGGTCGTGCCGGGACGCACCGCCGGGCCGGGCCGCATCAGCTTGCCTGCGGACATGCCCGGCCGCGCCGAGCGCACTGCCTGCGGGAACACCGCGATCTGCTTCGATACCAGCGCCAGGCGCGCTTGCGGCGCGACTTCGCGCACCGGCTGCGCCTGCGGGCGACCGAGATAGTAGCCCTGCCCGAAGGGCACGCCGAGGTCGCGCAGCACCGCCAGTTCGTCGGCGTCCTCGATCCCTTCGGCGATCGCGGCGCCGCCCAGCGCCTCCACCAGCGCCAGCACGGTGCGCACCACCTCGAGGCGGCGCGAGCAGGTGCCGATGTCCCGCACCAGCGACTTGTCCAGCTTGATGTAGTGCGGCGCGAGGTGGATCAGCCGATCCAGGTTGGCGTGGCCGGTACCGAAATCGTCCAGCGCGTATTGCATGCCCATTTCGTGCAGCACGGCCATGGACCGGCCGAAGCGCTCGGCATGCTCGATCTGGGCGTGCTCGGTCACCTCGATCACGACGCGCGCCGGGGCGATGTTGCCGGCCACCAGGGCGGCCATGGCGCGACCGCCGTCGGCCAGCAGGTAGCGCAGCGCCGTGGCGCTGAAGTTGAGGAACAGCTTGCCCTGCAGGTCAAGCGCGGCGCAGCCGGACAGCGCGGCACGCGCGGCCTGCAGCTCAAGCTCGACGGTATCGGCTTCGTTGCGGGCCAGCCGGAACAAAGCGTCGGGCATCGCCAGCGGCGTACCGGACGGCCCCCGCACCAAGGCCTCGTAGCCAAGTATCTCGCCGCTGCCGAACGTCACGATGGGCTGGAACACAGCATGCAGCGGCGGCAGGCGCAGCCGCGGCAGGGGCACGCCGGCCAGGGAGGAAGCGTTGGGCATGAACGGAATCGACAGACCTGTTGGGGTGGGCGGCGCGGCGCCTGAGGTGCGCAATGGGGGGAAAGCGCACAGGCCGGTGCGCGGCGAGGCCCCCGCAAGTGACGCGGGCCCTATTTCATGTCAACGATATGTCACCATTGTGACAATGGGGATTACCCTGTGGCTGTGTCGGGATGTCATGGTTCCGTCACATTGGTATCCGAGCATGCGCACACAACGAATCCGCCGCCAGCGGCCCCGGCCTGGCCGGGCTGGAAGGCGGTGCCCCAGGGTCAGCATGCGGACCGCCAGGTCCATCGGAGCCTCACAGTGTCGCAAACCATCCAACTGAAGGCCCCGCGCCGCGCGGGCCTGCGCTTGCCCGCCTGCCTTGGCCGGCTGCCGCTCGCCGCGCGCATGTGCGCGGCCTTCGCCCTGGTCTACGTGTTCGGCGCAGCGGTCGGGCTGACAGGTATCTTCAGCCTCGGCTCGGTCAAGCAGATGACCGACACCCTCTACCAGCGCGACATGCAGGGCGCCATTTCCGCCGAACGCGCCCAGGCGGCACTGGCGCGGCTGGATCGCGCCCAGCTCGCCCTGACCCTGGCCACCAGCGGCAGCGAGCGGGACGACGCCGCCAGGGATATCGAACACGCCCTCTCCGGGCTTGACCAGGCCTTGACGGTGGTCCGCGCCGCCGCGCCACGGCAGGCGCCGGCGCTGCAACAGGAACGCGACGCCGCCGCCAGGCTGCTGGGCGACTATGTGGCGTTGCTGCGCAAGCAGCCGCTCGACGCGCTGCAGTTCGACAGCGCTGTGTCGGTGGACGGCCATTTCCTCGGCGAGCAGCTGCAGAAGCTGGGCACCGTGGTCGAGGCCGCGCGCAAGCTGCAGGAAAGCCAGGCCGCGGCTACCGTGGCGGCGGTGGCCGCCAGCCAGCTGCGCGCGCAGACCGTGATGGCGGCGATGCTGCTGGCCAGCCTGGGCGCCGCCGCCGCGCTGGCCTGGTTCGCCGCGCGCCTGCTGCTGTCCGAGCTCGGCGGCGAGCCTGCGGATGCCGCCAGGGTCGCCAGCCGCATCGCCTCCGGCGACCTTCAGCAGGCCGTGCCGCTGCGCCGTGGCGACGAGCGCAGCCTGATGAGCCTGCTGGCCCGCATGCGCGACCAGCTGGCCGGCGTGCTGGAGGATATCCAGCATCACGCGCGGGAGATCGCCGCCACCAGCGAAGGCATTGCCGGCGGCAACCAGGACTTGTCGCGCCGTACCGCCATGCAGGCCAGCGCGCTGGCCGCCGCCGCCGACAGCGTCGCCCGCCTGACCACCCTGGTGGGACAAGCCCGCGAACAAGCCACCGAGTCCAGCGAAATGGCGCGCCTTGCACGTCAGGCGACCGAGGCAGGCATGGCCGTGGTCAACGACATGAGCGGGGCCATGGATGCCGTGCACGGGCATTCGCGCAGCGTGGCGGAAATGGTGTCGGTGATCGAGAGCATTGCCTTCCAGACCAATATCCTCGCGCTCAATGCCGCTGTCGAAGCGGCCCGCGCGGGCGCCGCCGGACGCGGCTTCGCGGTGGTGGCGCAGGAAGTGCGCGGACTGGCCCAGCGCAGCGCCACATCGGCACGCGAGATCCGCGACACCATCGCCCAGACCACCGCGGAGATCGGGCGCGGCGCGCGGCTAAGCCAGCAGGTCGTCAGCGCGATGGGCGGTATCGAGCAGGCGGTAGGCCAGAGCCATGCGCTGGCCGAGCGGCTGTGCGGGGTGGCCGACGAGCAGGCCCGCGGCATCCGCGGCGTGGGCGAAGCGGTGGCGCAACTGGACCAGACCAGCCGGCAGAACGCCGGCCTGGTGGAGGCGGTGGCAGAGCAGGCCGCAAGCCTGGATGCGCAGGCCGCGGCGCTGTCGGCAGGCGTGGCGCGCTTCCGCTTCTGAGGGCCGGCGGCCGATCGTTGTCCTGATCATGACTGTTCTGCACTGCAGAACAGTCATTCCACAGTGCAGTTGACGGGCGAGGCGATCGGTGGGAGTATGCCGCCATCGAACAAATCCGGCGGCCACGCCGGAAGCCTTACCGGAGACCGCAATGAGCAGCACCCCCACGTCTGGCGCGCCCGCGCCGGCAGTTTCCCCGCGCGCCGACGCTTCCCAAGCCACCGCCTCGTTCACCCGCCTGCACCAGACCATCGCCCCGTGGGTCCGCAGCCACCCCGAGCGTGTCGCGCTGATGGATGCCGAGCGGTCCCTGCGCTACGGCGAACTGGACGGGGCTATCGCCGAAACCGCGCGTTCCCTGGCGGACCTGGGCGTGCGCGGCGGCGACCGCGTGGTGCTTGTGACGGAAAACAGCGTGGGCTGCGCGGTGCTGATTCTCGCGCTCAGCTCGCTCGATGCGTGGGCGGTGCCGGTCAACGCCCGCCTCTCGCCGCGCGAGATCGACAACATCATCGAGCATGCCGGCGCGCGCGTCGCGCTATACCTCGACAGCGCCCACCCCGAAGCGCGCGAGCACGGCCTGGCGCGTGGCGCGCAGCCGCTGCAATGGCCGCACGCGGGCGCTCTGCTGGCCGGCGCCGTGAACCAGAATGCCGTGGCCGAGCCGGTCGAGGCGGCGGCGCGCGACCAGGTCGCCGCGCTGATCTACACCACCGGCACCACCGGGGCCTCCAAGGCCGTCATGCTCACCCATGCCAACCTGATGTTCATTGGCCGCTCCAACCGCCTGCAGGCGCGCGTGCAGCCGGGCGACCGCATCTACGGCGTGCTGCCGATCTCGCACGTGTACGGCTTGTCGGTGCTGCTGGTCGGGCCGCTGTCCAACGGCGCCACGGTCTTCTACGAGCCGCGCTTCCGCCCGGAGAAGCTCGCCCATGCGCTCGCCGACCTGCAACTCACCGTGCTGCACGGCGTGCCGGCCATGTACGCCAAGCTGATCGAGTGGAGCCGTGCGCAGGACACCCCGCTGCGGGCACCCGCGCTGCGCATGGCGCAGTCCGGCGGCGCGCCGCTGGCGGCTTCGCTCAAGTCGGCGTTCGAGAGCAGCTTCGGCATCGTCCTGCACAACGGCTACGGCATGACCGAAACCTCGCCCACGGTATGCCAGACGCGCGTGGAAGCCCCGCGCAGCGACTGCTCGGTGGGCCCCGTGGTGCCCGAAGTGGAAATCCGCCTGGGCGATCCGCTGCCTGACGGCAGCGGCGAGCTGCTGGTGCGCGGCCCGAACGTGATGAAGGGCTACTATCGCCGCCCCGACCTCACCGCGCAGGTGATCGACGCCGACGGCTGGCTGCATACCGGCGACCTGGCGCGCATCGATGCCGACGGTGCCGTTTCCATCGTGGGGCGGTCCAAGGAAATCATCATCCACTCGGGCTTCAACGTCTATCCGGAAGAAGTCGAGCAATCGATCAACGCGTTCCCGGCGGTGCTGCAATCGGCCGTGGTCGGGCGCACGGTGGAAGGCAACGAGGAAGTGATCGCCTTTGTCGAGGTGCGCGACGGCATGGCGCTGGACCAGGCCGCGCTGCGTACCTTCCTGCGCGAACGCCTGTCGCCGTACAAGATGCCGGCGGAGGTCAGGATCGTGGCCCACCTGCCGGCCGCGCCCTCCGGCAAGATCCTCAAGGCAAAGCTGCGCGAGATGCTCGCCGGCGCCGGCTGATCACGCGCCGTCACAGACAACCGAGGCATACCGCATGCAAGCGCCGCTGCCAGAAGATGCCGCCCAGCAAAAGGAAGACCGGCATTTCGTCACCGCGCTGGCGCGTGGCCTCGATGTGCTGGCCTGTTTCCGCAGCTACGAGACGCGACTTGGCAATGCCGAGCTGGCCCAGCGCTGCGGCTTGCCCAAGTCCACGGTATCGCGGCTGACCCATACGCTGACCGAACTGGGCTACCTGCGCCTGGACCCCGAGCAGGCCAAGTACCAGCTGGGCAGCTCCGCGCTGGCCCTGGCGCCCGCGGCGCAGCAAGGCGCGGACGTGCTCGACGTGGTGCGGCCGTATATGCGGGAACTGGCCGACCTGTCCCAGGGCGTGACCTCGCTGATCGTGCGCGACCGCGCGCAGATGCTGATCTACGAGAACTGCCAGTCCGAGTCTTACCTGACCTTGCGGGTCGCGGTGGGCACGCGCATCTCCGGCCTGACCACCGCGGCGGGACGCGCCTACCTCGAAGCGCTGCCCCCGGCCGAGCAGAAACAGGCGCTGTCCGCCTTCCGCAGGCAGGACGGACTCGACAGCGAGCGCGCCGATGCCATCGTCGCGCATAGCCGCACCGAGGTGCAGCGGCTGGGCTGCACCACGTCCTTTGGCGAGTGGCTGCCCGATATCAATTCGATTGCTGCGGCTTTCCGCCCGGGACCCGCGCTGCCGCCGATGACCTTGTCGTGCAGCGGCCCCACCGCCATCGTGCCGGCGGCCATGCTATTGGAAACGGTGCGTCCGCTGCTGGTAGAGAGCATCCGCGGCATCGAAGCCGCGCTGCGCGCGCAGGCGCGCTGAGGCCAATGCCGCGCCGGGCGCTGTTCAGCTCTCGTCCAGCCCGGGCGGGGCCTGGCGTTTCTGCCCGTCCGCGTCGGCATGCGCGCCGCCGTTGCGATGGACCTTGGGGGTAGGCGGCAACCCGGCCTCTTCGTGCAGCAGCCGCCTGTGCAGCGTGCGCTCGAAACGCCCGCCCACCAGCAGCAGCACCAGGCCCAGGCCAAGCGCCATCGCCACGATGGCGAAATACCCCGCTCCGCAGGCGGCACCGATGATGGCGGCCAGCCAGATCGCCGCCGCCGTGGTCAGGCCCTGGGGCTTGTCGTCACTACTGTGGCGGGAGATCACTCCCACGCCCAGAAAGCCGATCCCCGTGAGCAAGCCTTGCAGCACGCGCGACATGGCGTCGGGAGGATGGCCCGCCACCGTCACCAGGCACACCGCCGTAGCCGCGCCAAGGGAGACCAGTCCGAGCGTGCGCGCACCCGCTGCCTTGCCACGCAGGTTGCGGTCGAGCCCGATCAACACCCCGCACAGCAGGCCGCAGAGAAGTCTGACGAACAGATCCAGGCTGAAAGCTTGCATAGGATAGGCGGTGACCGGCGGCGCGCGAAGGTTGGTTTCCGCGAGCTTACCGCAAGGCGCCGGCCCGGGGCCAGCACACCGGCGTCAGGCCAGTGCCTCGGGCGCCGCCATCCCGTACTTTTCCAGCCACGGTGCCAGTTGCGGCAGGATCGCCGGATTGAGCGCCACGCCATCGCGCAGCTGGCGCGTCTTGCGCTCCAGCGCGCCCTGCCCCGGCAGGCGCACGCGGTCGACGCCGGGCCGCGGCGGGTTGTCGGTGCAGGCGCGCGCCACCCAGCCCATTTGCGTGGCGAAGGCTTCCTCGCCGGCAAAGGCGGCGGGGTCCAGAATCTGCAGGAATACCGTATTGCCCCAGCGCTTGCCCGGGTCGTCGCGGCCATGGCCGCTCAGGCCGGCGGTCAGCGACTCCACCATCAGCGAGAGGGCAAAGCCCTTGTGCCCGGCATCGAGCCCGCCCAGCGGCAGGATCGACCCGGCATGCGGGGGAAACAGCACCGCCGGGTCGTCGCTGGCATTGCCGTGCTCGTCGATCAGCCAGGGATGCGGCAGGCGCTTGCCTTCCTTGTACAGGCGCCCGGTGAGGCCGTTGGTAGTGATGGAGGTGGAAACATCGATCAGCACCGGACCTTGCGGCGTCGGGAAACCGACCGCCAGCGGGCTCGGCGAGAATATCGGGCGGGTGCCGCCGAACGGCGCCACCGTGGCGGCGCCCGGCGCCGACGAGAACAGCAGCATGACCAGGCCTGCCTGCGTGGCGCGCTCGAGGTAGGCGGCCAGGCAGGCGATATGGTGCGAGCGGCGGATGGTAACGGTCCCGGTGCCGTAGTCGCGCGCGCGCGCCATCGCGCTCTCCATCGCGCGCAGGGTCAGCCAGGGCCCGGGCAGGCGCTTGCCGTCCCAGGTGGCAACGGCGGCGCGCTCGGAGATCACCTCGTAGTCTTCGTTGACGGCCATGCTGCCGCTTTCTATCTCCGCCAGGTAGGTCGGCAGCAGTTGCAGGCCGTGGGTGTCGTGMCCCATCAGGTCGGCTTCGATCAGGATGGCGGCGACATCGGCCGCGCGGTCTTCCGGCATGCCGGCGCGCACGAACATGGCCTGCGCCATGAGCCGCAGTGCGGTGGCGTCGTGTCGCGAAGTGGCTGGGGCTGGATTGCTCATGTTGAAGGGTTCCTCGATGAAGTTCTGCGCCCGGCGCCGCGCGCCGGTGTCCTGCTTATTCGTCCACCGACACGCCGGCGGCCTTGACGACTTTCTCCCAGCGGACCTTCTCCGCCAGCGAGAAGGCCTGGAACTCGGCCGCGGGTTTCGGATCCGGATCGGCGCCGGCGGTCACCAGCGCTTCGCGGAAATCGGGCCGGGCCGAGGCGGCCATGATGATGTCGCTCAGGCGGGTCACGATCTCGCGCGGCGTGCGGGCCGGCGCGAACACGCCAAACCATGAGCCGGTGATAAAGCCCGGCAACCCGGCTTCCTCCATGGTGGGCACCTTGGGCAGCGCGCTCATGCGGTGCGCTCCGGTGACCGCCAGCGCCTTGAGCTTGCCGGCCTTGACGAAGGGCAGCGAGGTCGGCGCGTTGTCGAACATCAGCTGCACCTGGCCGCCCATCAGGTCGGTCACCGCAGGGGCGCTGCCTTTGTAGGGCACGTGCACCATCGAGACACCGGTCATGACCTTGTACAGCTCGCCCGACAGGTGGATCGAAGTGCCGGTGCCGGACGAGGCAAAGGTGGTCTTGCCGTTGGCCTGCTTGACGTACTGGGTGAGTTCCTTGACGTTGTTGGCGGGCACGCCGGGATTGACCACGAGGATATTCGGCACCGAGGCGATCATCGCCACCGCGGCGAAGTCCTTGACCGTGTCATAGGGCATCTTGCGGTAGAAGCTGGCGTTGATGGCGTTGGTACCGACCGTGCCCATCAGCAGCGTATAGCCGTCCGGGGCGGACTTGGCGACCATGTCGGCGCCGATATTGCCCGATGCGCCGGGACGGTTCTCCACCACCACCGGCTGTCCGAGCGCCTTTTGCAGGTCGCGCGCGACCAGGCGCGCCACGATGTCGGTATTGCCGCCGGCGGTGAACGGCACGATCAGGCGGATCGGCTTGGACGGCCAGGTCTCGGCCTGCGCGGGCAGCACGCCGCAGACGGTGGTGGCGGCCAGCGCGGCCAGGGCCAGCAGCATCGGGCGGCGGCCGCGCTTGAGCTTCGCATCTTGCATCTATGTCTCCTCTTGACCTAGTTGATTCTGTCGATCTTGGTGATCTTGTTTTTTTCGGGCTTGCCGGGCTTTCTTCGTTGCTCAGTACTGCGCGTCGGGCGGCGGCAGCAGCCGGCCCGGGTTCATCAGGCCGTGCGGGTCCAGTGCGTGCTTGATCTTCTGCATCAGGGCCATCTCGACCGCGGACTTGTAGTGCGCGTTCTTGTCGACCTTGAGCTGGCCGATGCCGTGCTCGGCCGAGAGCGAGCCGCGCACGCGATCCACAGCCTCATACACCAGCGCGCTGATGGCCGCGCCGCTGGCCTGCACGAATGGCGCCTGCGGCACGCCGCGCGGCGCACTGACGTTGTAATRCAGGTTGCCGTCGCCGAGGTGGCCGAAGGCCAGTACGCGTGCGCCCGGATGGGCCGCCACGATCTCGGCGCTGGTACGCTCGATGAACGTCGCGATGGCCGAGATGGGCACCGAGATATCGTGCTTGATGTTGTCGCCCCCATCCATCGACTGCGCCTCGGGCAAATGGTGGCGGATGCGCCAGAGCCCGTCGGACTGCGCCAGCGAGGCGGCGATGGCGGCGTCCGCCACGATGCCGGCTTCGAACGCTTCTTCCATCAGCTCGCCGAAGGCCTGCGTGGCGTGCCCCTCGCTGTGCGGATCGCTGCTTTCAAGCAGCACGTACCACGGATGGTCCTGGTCGAACGGTGCGCGGCAGTCGGGAAAATACTGCGCCACCAGCGCCATGCAGGCGCCGCTCATCAGTTCGAAGGCGGTCAGCGTGGCGGCCAGGCGGCGCTGGGCCAGTTCAAGCAGGCGCAGCGCCGCGTGCGGGTCGCTCACGGCGGCCAGCGCGGTCATGCGCGCGGCCGGACGCGGATAGAGCTTCAGGGTGGCGGCGGTGATCACGCCGAGCGTGCCTTCCGCGCCGATGAAGAGCTGCTTCAGGTCGTAGCCGGTGTTGTCCTTGCGCAGGCCGCGCAGGCCGTCCCAGATCTCGCCGTCGGGCGTCACCACTTCCAGGCCCAGGCACAGCTCGCGCGTGTTGCCGTAACGCAGCACCTGCACGCCGCCGGCATTGCTGGCGAGGTTGCCGCCGATGGTGCAACTGCCTTCGGCGCCGAGCGACAGCGGATACAGGCGGTCCGCCTCCTGCGCTGCCTGCTGGACATTGGCCAGGATGCAGCCGGCCTCGGCGGTCAGCGTGTTGTTGAGCGGATCGATGTCGCGGATGCGGTTCAGCCGGGCGGTGGACAGCACCAGGGCACGACCGTCGCCATCGGGTACCGCGCCCCCCACCATGCCGGTATTGCCGCCCTGCGGCACCAGCGGCACGCCAAGCGCCGCGCACCACCGCACGATGGCCGCCACGTCTGCCGTCGTATCCGGTTGCGCCACGGCCAGCGCGCGGCCGGTGAAGTTGCGGCGCCAGTCGGTCAGGAAGGGCGCGGTGTCGTCGGGCGCGGTCAGCAGGCGGCCGGAGAACCGGCTGCGCAGGCCGTCCAGCGTGGCTTCGGTCATGCTGTGTCTCCTGTTTCTCGTCGTCTGTCTTATGTGATGCGTCTTATGTGATGCGTCTTGTATCTTCGGTCTTCGGTCTTCGGTCTTATGTCTTTTGCAGGTCCGGGGACCGCTGGCCGGGAGCGCTCTCGCGGCCAGGCAGCGCCGCCGTCCTCAACCCGCGATGCGCATGGCCGGCGTGATCTGGCGCGGGTCGGTCGTCAGCTCGAGCACCGCCGGCTTGCCTGCCGCCCGGGCCCGCTCGAATGCCGCGGCGAAGTCTTCCGTGCGCGTCACGCGCTCGGCCCAGGCGCCGCAGGACTGCGCCATCGCCACGAAATCCGGGCTGGGAATATCGGTGCCGCTGACGCGGCCCGGATAGCGTTTTTCCTGGTGCATGCGGATGGTGCCGTACATGCCGTTGTTGACCAGCACCACGATCAGGTTGGCGCCGTAGGCGGCGGCCGTGGCGATCTCCTGTGGGTACATCAGGAAGCAGCCGTCGCCGGCAAAGCACACCACCGTGCGCTGCGGGTCGCGCAGCTTGGCGGCGATGGCCGCGGGCAGGCCGTAGCCCATGGCGCCGCAAGTCGGCGCGAGCTCCGTGCGCGGCTGGCGGTAGGCATAGTAGCGGTGCAGCCAGACCGTGTAGTTGCCCGCGCCGTTGCTGAGCACGGCATCGGCCGGCAGGGTCTGGTTGAGATGATCGACCACGGCGGTCATGTCCACGCCACTGAGTTCCGGGTGCGGCTTGCCCGGCATGACGAAGGCTATGTGCGCGGCGCGCGCGGCGCCGGTCCAGTCGCCCCAGGCCACGCTCGCGGGTGCCGGCAGCGCGGCCAGCATGGCGGCGCCGGGCCCGATGCCGGCCTGGATGGCCAGTTCGGGCTGGTAGACGCGGCCAAGCTCGGCGCTGTCGGCATGCACATGGATCAGGCGCTGACGCGGCGTGGGCACATCCAGCAGGGTGTAGCCGTCGGTGGCGATATCGCCCAGGCGCGTGCCGAAGGCGAGGATGACGTCGGCGGTGCGCACGCGCTCGGCCAGCGCGGGATTCACCCCCAGGCTCAGGTGACCCACATAGTGCGGATCGCGGTTGTCGAACACGTCCTGGCGGCGGAACGCGCATGCCACCGGCAGGTCCCAGCGCTGCACGAAGGCGGCGAAGTCCGCCGCTGCCTGGGCGGTCCAGTTGGCGCCGCCGGCGATCACGAGCGGGCGCTGCGCGCCTGCCAGCAGCGCGCCGAGGGCATCGGCATCGGCCGCGCGCGGCGCGGCTACGGCCGGCTGGTAGGGCGCGGTGTCGGCAACCTCGCACAGGCCGTCCAGCACGTCCTCGGGCAGCGAGATCACCACCGGCCCGGGGCGGCCCGATGTGGCGCAGCGAAACGCGCGCGCCACCAGTTCCGGGATGCGCGCGGGATCCTCGATCTCCACCACCCACTTGGCGATGGAGCCGAACATGGCGCCGTAGTCCACTTCCTGGAATGCCTCGCGCCCCTTGTGGCCGCGCGCGATCTGGCCGACGAACAGCAGCATGGGCGTGGAGTCCTGGGCGGCGATATGCACGCCGATGCTGGCATGGGTGGCGCCCGGGCCGCGCGTGACGAAGCAGATGCCCGGACGGCCGGTGAGCTTGCCGTCGGCCTCGGCCATGTTGGCGGCGGCGCCCTCGTGCTTGCAGACGATCAGGTCGATGGCCGGCTGGTCATGCAGGGCGTCGAGCACGTCGAGGAAGCTCTCGCCCGGCACGCAGAAGATGCGCTCGGCACCATGGATGCGCAGGGCATCCACCAGGACGCGGCCGCCGGTACGGGCAGGCGCGGGGTTAGGGGACGCGGTGGCAGCAGCAGGAGTATTGGTCATGTCGATCTTGAATTGGTGCACTGCAGTCGGTTCGGGGCCTGGCGGCACGGGGGGCCGGTGTTGCGGCGCGGCAAGCAGTGGGCAGCAGCGCGGCGGGCAATGTAGCGATTGTTATGGCCGCCCCGCCTTGCGCGCCTGGCATAAGGCGCATTTCTGCTATGCGTAAAACGCAAGGCTGGACGATCCCGCGCGCGTGTAGATTGTGGCCAAGGCGATCCCGCCCTGCCCCATGCGCCGCCTGCCTGATCATAGCGGTGCGCGGCCGGCAGCGGAAAGGAGGATGCCAGACAACGAAGTCAGGAGACCAGGATATGCCCATGTACCTTCGGCCCCTCCGGCCGGCCCGTTCCCACGCGGCAACCCCGGCCGGCCCGCACCGTGCGCAAACCTTGTGGCGCTGCGCGCTGGGTGCGCTCGGCACCCTCGGCATGCTGGCCATGGCCGGCCCGGCCCATGCGCAGGATGCCTGGCCCACCAAGCCCGTCAACTACGTGGTGCCCTTCGCCGCGGGCGGCACCACCGATGTGCTGGGCCGCCTGATCGGCCAGCGCCTGTCGCAGATGATCGGCCAGCCGGTGGTGGTGGAGAACCGCGCCGGCGCTGGCGGCAATATCGGCTCGGACTATGTCGCCAAGGCCGCGCCGGACGGCTATACGCTGGTCGGCGGCACCATCAGCTCGCACTCGATCAATGTGAGCCTGTATCCCAAGATGCCCTATGACCCGATCAAGGACTTCAAGCCGGTGGCGCTGATCGGCACGCTGCCCAACCTGCTGGTGGTCAACACCAGCAGTCCCTGGAAGAGCGTGCAGGACGTGATCGCCGCGGCCAGGGCCAAGCCGGGCACCGTTTCGTTCGGTTCGGCAGGCAACGGTACCTCCCAGCACCTCGCCGGCGAGCTGTTCTCCACCATGGCGGGCGTGAAGCTGCTCCATGTGCCATACAAAGGCAGCGGACCGGCGGTGCAGGCCCTGCTGGGCAGCCAGGTCGACGTACTGTTCGAGAACAGCGTGGCCGCCATGCCGATGATCCAGGCTGGCAAGTTCCGTGCGCTGGCCACCACGGCGGGCAAGCGCTCGCGCGAACTGCCCGACGTACCGACCATCGCCGAGGCGGGCGGGCCCAGGCTGGCCGGCTACGAGATCGTGTCCTGGCAGGCGGTGTTCGCCCCGGCCGGCACGCCGCAGCCCATCGTCAACCGGCTCGGCGCCGACATCGGCAAGATCATCCAGGAACCGGAGATGCGCGCGCGCTTCGCCACGCTGGGCATCGAGCCGTCCGGCGCGGGCCCGGCGGAACTGGGCGCATTCCAGAAGAGCGAAGTGGCGAAATGGGCAAAGCTGATCAAGAGCGCCGACATCCGGCCAGAATGATGCAGTGGACTGGTTTGTGCATGACTCGCTCCGAATGCCGGGTACCCAAGCGGGGCCCGGCGGCTTATGATGGTGGCCGCACTTGCCTGACCCCTGCCCTGCCGTTGCCTGCGCCGGCCTCCCCCCGCACGCTTATTCACGCTACCTGATCCCATTGATCCCATGAGTGAACACCGTATCCCGACCGCCGCCCTGCACCAGTGGGTGACCGACCTCTGGCTTGCCGCCGGCTCCGACGCGCGCGAAGCCCGCCTGACCGCCGACCATCTGGTCGGCGCCAACCTGTCCGGGCACGATTCGCACGGCGTGGGCATGATCCCCAAGTACGTACTGTCGTGGCTGGGCGAGCAGCTCCAGCTCAACCAGCACGTGAGCGTGGTGCACGAGGCCGGCGGCATCCTCAGCCTGGACGGCAACCGCGGCATGGGCCAGGCGGTGACCGAGGAAGCGATGGCCCTGGCCATCGACCGCGCGCGCGAGCACGGCGTGTGCGTGCTGGGGCTGCGCCGCTCGCACCACCTTGGCCGGGTCGGCCACTGGGCCGAGCAGGCTGCCGCCGCGGGCATGATCTCGATCCACTTCGTCAACGTGTTGTCCAAGCCCATCGTGGCGCCGCATGGCGGCTACGAGGCGCGCTACGGCACCAACCCCTTCACCGTCGGCGTGCCCGTGGCGGGGGCCGAGCCGCTGGTGATGGACTTCGCCACCAGCGCGATCGCGCTGGGCAAGGTGCGCGTGGCCAACAACAAGGGCGTGCAGGTGCCACCGGGCAGCCTGCTGGATGCCGCAGGCCATCCCACCGACGATCCTGCCGTGATGTTCCCGCCCGCTGGCGAAGCGCAGGGCGCGCTGCGCTCCTTCGGCGAACACAAGGGCTATGTGCTGGCGGTGATGTGCGAGCTGCTCGGCGCCGCGGTCACCGGCGGGCATACCATCCGCCCCGAGACGCTGACCCACGAGCATGCGGTCTGGAACAATATGCTGGCCATCGTGTTCGATCCCGCGCGGCTGGGCAGCAGCACCACCTTCGGTCATGAGGTGCAGGCTTTCGTCGACTGGATCCGCTCCTCGCCGCTGCAGCCCGGCACCGACGCCATCTTGCTGCCCGGCGAGCCCGAGCGCGCCTGGCGCCGCGCCCGCGCCGAATTCATTCCCATCGACAGCGGCACGCTGGCGCAACTCGACGACGCCGCGGCCCGCGTGCAGGCCGCGCGCGGCGAATCGCCCGGCGCGCTGTCGCGCCTCGCGGCGCATTGAGCGCAGCGCGCTCCCATCCAG
This sequence comes from Cupriavidus sp. 05N40, assembly GCF_056397305.1. NCBI lineage: Bacteria > Pseudomonadati > Pseudomonadota > Betaproteobacteria > Burkholderiales > Burkholderiaceae > Cupriavidus > Cupriavidus sp. 05N40. The sequence continues at coordinate 16,601 of NZ_JBFTND010000079.1, read as the reverse complement.
CCAACCATCATCCGGAGCCCCATGCCGCATCTCACCATCGAAATCACCGAAAACACCCGGCTGGCCTGCTCCCAGGAAGAGCTGATGGACCAGGCCAACGCCGCCCTGCTGGATTCCGGCCAGTTCGGCGAGGCGGACATCAAGTCGCGCTGCATCGTGCTGACTTCGTTCCGCCAGGGCACCGAGGCGCGCGAGCGCGCCTTCGTGCACGCGACGCTGCGCATCCTCGACGGCCGCGAGCTGGCGGTGCGGCAGGCGCTCGCCAAGGCGATCTGCGAGGTGATCGCTGAACAGGTTCGCCGCGACCAGTCCGGCGAAGGCGTGCAGGTCAGCGTGGACGTGGTGGAAATGGAACGCGCCAGCTTCGCCAAGCAGGTCGTAGAGGGCAAGTAGCCCCGCACCGCGGGAAAGAACGCAGCACCGATGGCCTCGGGGCCGTGCCGCATGCCTGCCCCCGGGGCGCGCGGCACGGCTGCAACGAAGGGCCACGCAGACAATCAGTGAAGACGCCCACAGGAGACGCAGTGACCGCCACCAGCCAAGCCGCCCCGCACGCCCCCGCCGCCCCGGTGATCCGCCTGCATGCGCAGGACAATGTGCTGATCGCCCGCACCGAGCTCGGCATCGGCATGCCCGTGCCGGGCGAGGCCTTCACCATCCGCAGCCAGGTGCCGGCCGGCTACAAGATCGCCGCGCGCCCGATCGCCAGGGGCGAGCCGATCCTGAAGTACAACACGACGATCGGTTTTGCCGGCGCCGATATCGCGCCGGGCACCCTGGTGTCCGGCCACAATATCGAATTCCGCGAGTTCGACCGCGACTATGCGCACGCGCGCGATTTCGTTCCCGTGGCCATGCTGCCCGAGGCCGAGCAGGCCACCTTCGACGGCATCGTGCGCGACGACGGCCGGGTGGCCACGCGCAACTTCATCGGCGTGGTGGCCACCGTCAACTGCTCCGCCACCGTGGTGCACAAGATCGCCGAGTGGTTCACGCCTGAGCGCCTGGCCGGCTACCCCAATGTGGACGGCGTGGTGGCCTTTGCCCACAGCACCGGCTGCGGCATGGAAATGAGCGGCGAGCCGATGGCCATGCTGCAGCGGACCCTGGCCGGCTATATGCGCCACCCCAACCTGGCCGCGGTGCTGGTGGTGGGACTGGGCTGCGAGCGCAACCAGGTGAATGCCCTGCTCAAGGCAGAAGGGCTGGAAACCGGCCCGCGCCTGCACGCCTTCACCATGCAGGACACCGGCGGCACCCGCAAGACCATCGCCGCCGGCGTGGCCGCGGTGCAGTCACTGCTGCCCGATGCCAACCGCGTGGCGCGCCAGCCCGTGTCGGCCAGCCATCTGAGCATCGGGCTGCAGTGCGGCGGCTCGGACAGCTTCTCTTCGATCACCGCCAACCCGGCACTGGGCGCGGCCATGGATATCCTGGTGCGCCACGGCGGCACCGCGATCCTGTCCGAGACGCCGGAGATCTACGGCGTGGAGCACACGCTGACGCGCCGCGCGGCCAGCCGCGAGGTGGGCGAGAAACTGGTCGAACGCATCCGCTGGTGGAAGGATGTCTACGCCGTCGGCCGCGACGTGCAGATCAACGGCCGCGTGAGCCCGGGCAACCAGGCCGGCGGGCTGGCCAATATCTTCGAGAAATCGCTGGGTTCATCCATGAAAGGCGGCACCGGGCCGCTGATGGGCGTGTACCGCTATGCCGAGCCCATCACGCAGAAGGGCTTTGTCTTCATGGATTCGCCTGGCTTCGACCCGGTTTCCGCTACCGGCCAGATCGCCAGCGGCGCCAACCTGATCTGCTTCACCACCGGCCGCGGCTCGATGTTCGGCGCCAAGCCGGTGCCCTCGCTCAAGCTCGCCACCAATTCGCCGATGTACCGCCGGCTGGAGGAAGACATGGACATCAACTGCGGCGAGATCCTCGACGGCACCGCGACCATCGGGCAGATGGGCGAGCGGATCTTCGCGCAGATTCTCGCCGCGGCCTCGGGGCTGCGCACCAAGAGCGAGCTGCTCGGCCTGGGCGACCACGAATTCGCGCCGTGGCAAATCGGCATCACCGGCTGACGCCCCGCCCGGCGGCCCCCTATCGCACCTACTGATCCAGGAAACATTGCCCTCATGCCATCGCTGCCAAACTCGCTGCTGCCCTCCCCCCTGCCCAACCGCTTCCGCGCCGACATCCTGGCGCGCAAGCGCCTGATCGGCTGCTGGTGCTCGCTGGGCAACGCCACCACCACCGAGATCCTGGGCCTGGCCGGCTTCGACTGGCTGCTGCTCGACGGCGAGCATTCGCCCAACGACGTGCTGACCTTCATCCCGCAGCTGATGGCCCTGCAAGGCAGCGTGAGCGCGCCGGTGGTGCGCCCGCCCGTGAACGACCCGGTGCTGATGAAGCGCCTGCTGGATATCGGCTTCTATAATTTCCTGATCCCGTTCGTGGAAAGCGCCGAGCAGGCCGCGCGCGCGGTCAGCGCCACGCGCTACCCGCCAGCCGGCGTGCGCGGCGTGTCGATGGTCCAGCGCAGCAACCGCTACGGTACCGTGCCGGAGTACTTCAGCCAGATCAACGACAATATCTGCGTGCTGGTGCAGATCGAGAGCCAGAAAGGCGTGGACGCGGTGGAGGCAATCTGCGCGGTGGATGGCGTGGATGGCATATTCATCGGGCCATCCGACCTGGCTGCTGCCTGCKGGCACCTCGGCAACCCGAACCACCCCGAAGTGCAGGCGCAGGTGGCTCGCATCTTCGAGGCCGCCAGGCAGGCCGGCAAGGCCGTGGGTACGCTGACCCCGGTGGAAGCCGACGCGCGCCGCTATCTCGACATGGGCGCGGCCTTCGTGGCGGTGGGCCTGGACCAGAATATCTTCCGCAATGCCACGCAGGCGCTGCGCGACCGCTTCGCCGCCTGAGGCACGGCAACAACCTGACGCTGCGCCGCGCCCCGGCGCGGCGCACATGAAGAGAGGACTGACATGAGCAAGATCGGATTCATCGGACTGGGCGTGATGGGCACGCCGATGGCGCAACACCTGGTCGCCGGCGGCCATACGCTCTACGTGCATTCGCGCAGCGGTGCGCCCAAGGCCCTGCTGGACGCCGGCGCGCAAGCCTGCGCCGATGCCGCCGAGGTGGCACGCCAGAGCGAGATCATTTTCCTGATGCTGCCCGACACGCCCGACGTGGAGCGCGTGCTGTTCGGCGAGAACGGCGTGGCGCAAGGCCTCTCCAAGGGCAAGACGGTGGTCGACATGAGCTCCATCTCGCCCATCGAGACGCGCGTGTTCGCGGGCAAGATCGAGGCGCTGGGCTGCGACTACGTGGACGGCCCGGTATCCGGCGGCGAAGTCGGCGCCAAGGCCGCCACGCTGTCGATCATGGCCGGCGGCAAGCAGGACGTGTACGACCGCGTGCTGCCCTTGCTCAAGCTGATGGGCAAGAACATCACGCTGGTGGGCGCCGTAGGCGACGGCCAGGTAGCCAAGGTCGCCAACCAGGTCATCGTGGCGCTCACCATCGAGGCCGTGGGCGAAGCCCTGGTGCTGGCCGCCAAGGCCGGCGCCGATCCGGCTCGCGTGCGCGAGGCACTGATGGGCGGTTTTGCCAGCTCGCGCATCCTCGAAGTGCACGGCGAGCGCATGATCAAGCGCACCTTCGACCCGGGTTTCCGCATCGAACTGCACCAGAAGGACCTGAACCTGGCGCTGTCCACCGCGCACAAGCTGGGCGTGAGCCTGCCCAATACCGCCTCCTGCCAGCAGCTGTTCAATGTCTGTGGCGCGCTCGGCGGTGCCAAGTGGGACCACTCCGGGCTGGTGCGCGCGCTCGAGCATATGTCCGGCCACGCCATCGGCGACAAGCCGGCCAAGGGCTGATGGCGCGCGCGAAGGGAAAGGCCACGGGTCCCCGATGACAAGCAACGCGCTGAACTCGGAAGACCTGGCCTGCTTCGTCTGCGTGGCCAACACCCAGAGCATCTCGCGGGCGGCGCTGGAGCTGGGGGCCGACCAGTCCACCGTCAGCCGGCAGATCGCGCGCCTGGAAGCCGCGCTGGACACCCGCCTGTTCCACCGCAGCGGACGCGGCGTGGTACTGACCGAAGCCGGGCAGACGCTGATCGTCTACGCGCGCCAGGTCGCATCCACGCTGGCCGAGGCGCGCGAAGCCATCCGCGCATCATCTGCGCAGGGACCCACGCAACTGGTGATCGCCGCGCAGCCCACCATCGCCAATACCGCCTTCGCCAGCATCGGCACCGCGCTCAAGCAGCGCTTTCCCGCCACCAAGGTGCGCTTCGTCGAAGGGCTGGCCAGCCCCGTGCTGGCCTGGCTCGCCGCCGGGGAGATCGACGTGGCGCTGCTCTACCTGCCCGAGCAGCAAGGCGCGCTGAAGGTCGACATCCTGCTCGAGGAAGACCTGACGCTGGTCACGCCGACTTCGTGGAGCCACCTCGGCCCGACCTTTGCCGTGCGCCGGCTCGGCGAAGTGCCGCTGATCCTGCCGAGCACCGGGCACGGCCTGCGCGTGCTGGCGGAATCGCTGGCCGCGCGGGCCGGCACCGCCCTGCAGCTTGCGCTGGAGTGCGATGCATCCAACACGGTATCGATGCGCCTGGTGGAAGACGGCTGCGGCGCCACGCTGCTGCCGTTTGCCGCGGTGGCCGACCGTGTGGCGCAGGGGCGCCTGCACTCCGCCCGCCTGGTCGATCCCGTGGTGACGCGCCAGGTGGCGCTGGCCACGGCACGCAACCGGCCGCCCGTGCCGGAACTGTGGGACATCATGCAGACCGTGCGGCAATCGGTACGCAATATCGTGATGTCCGGGGCGTGGCCGGGGGCGCGGTTGATTTGAATCGGCAGGTGCGGTTCGGTGCGGTTCGGTGCGGCGCAGTGCGGTTCAGCCCAGCGCAGCGCAGTGCAACGCAGCCCAGTGAGGGGGCTCCCGCCCCCAGGACCTCTCCGCGCTCTCCATTCCGCTTCTCCCCGCCGATCCTGCTAGCCAGGTGATTGGCGTTTGATAAAAAAACCTGGGCGTTAATTGCGTATTTTTCTCCACAACGCCCCGTCACTCGCCTGCCCGGGCGGGACAAGCGAGTGGCATGGCGGTCCGTCGCCTCAGGACGGCTTGATGTTCTGGTTGTGCCGGAACAGATTTGTCGGGTCGTAGCGCCCCTTCACCTCGGCGAGCCGCGCATAGTTCGGCCCGTAGGCCGCACCGACGCGATCGCCCTCCTCCTGCGTGAGGAAGTTGACGTACACCGTGCCAAGCGAATACGGCGCCGCTGCCGCGAAGACCTCGCGCGACCAGGCCACGCAAGCATCATCGTCCGCCGCGTCGGTCCAGCGGCCGTGCACGTTCATGATGAAGTTCGCGTCGCGGTTGGCATAGGCCGTGGCATCCGCCGCCACGCGGTTGGTCTGCCCGCCCATGGCGCCGATGAAGATCTCGGTATGGGGCGATGGCAGCTTGCCGACATAGTCGGTGAGCAGCGTGATCAGGCCATCGTCGAGCCCGGCGAAGTTATGCGATTTCCAGTAGTTGCGCGCGCCCGGCGTCAGCAGCGGATCGAACGCCTGCTGCCAGGAAGCGAAGGGCATGGGCCCCACATGCTCGCCATAGGGCGTGCCGAGCTGCCGCAGCGGCGCGACCAGTTGCGGGCCGTTCTCCACCGGACCGACATAGCAGATGGCCAGCGCGACAATGGGCTTGCCGTGCGTCTCCGGCGGCAGGAACGGCAGCGGCGGCGCCTGCCGCAGCACCGCCCACACGGTCAGATCGTCGGGCATGCCGGCAAAGCGGTCGCGCAATGCCTGCAGCACGGTACCAGCCTGCTCCAGCGGGTAGACGATGAGCCCGCCGTAGATCTCGGGCCCGACCGGGTGGAGGGCGAACTCGAACATCGTCACCACGCCGAAGTTGCCGCCGCCGCCACGGATGGCCCAGAACAGGTCGGCATGCTCGCCCGCGCTGGCACGCAGCATCTTGCCGTCGGCCGTCACCACGTGCGCGCCGGTGAGGTTGTCGACCGTGGTACCGAATTTGCGGCTGATCCAGCCGAAGCCACCGCCGAGGGTCAGGCCGGCCACGCCGGTGGTCGAATTGATGCCGAGCGGCGTGGCCAGGCCGAAGGCCTGCGCTTCGTGGTCGAAGTCAGCGGGCCTTGACGATCAGCGCGGGACGCCGGTCGATCATCGCATTCCAGATCTGGCGGGCCTCGTCGTAGCCCGCCTCGCCCGGCAGCAGTGCCCGGCCCCGCAATTTCGCCCTCAATCCTTCCACCAGTTCACTGGACAGGTCAGCCATGATGCACCTCGCGACGTGATTCCCCGATTCAGGAAATAGCCGCGTGGCCGGCGAACGTGCGCGAAGCGTGCCCTGCTCCGGCTCCGGCATGGCGAACTGAAGGGGAAAAGCGCTGGAGGCGGGCGGGGTCTTTTTGTAAGGGCTTGCGCGGCGTTTCTTGGCAACAGGTCGTGCACTTGTGCGGCCAGGCGGAGAACAGAACCATCCTCATTTAAGGTGGGCGCCGGGCCAATGTAAAGGCATCCGGGACCGGTGTCCCGGATGATGCCCTTGAAGATGTGCCGCGCGCCCGGCTTCAGGTCACCGGCGCCGGATTGAACAGCACCAGCGCATTGTGCAGCTTGTGGTGCTCGGCCCAGGTCTTCCTGCGTCCACTTGCCACGTCCAGCATCAGGCGGAACAGTTCCCAGCCCACGTCTTCGATGGTGGCCTCGCCGGTGGCGATGCGCCCCGCGTTGACGTCCATCAGGTCGTGCCAGCGGCGCGCGAGATCGCTGCGCGTGGCGACCTTGATGACCGGCACCTCGGCCAGGCCGTAGGGCGTGCCGCGGCCCGTGGTGAATACGTGCAGGTTCATGCCCGCGGCCAGCTGCAGCGTGCCGCAGATGAAGTCGCTGGCGGGCGTGGCCGCGTAGATCAAACCCTTTTGCTTGAGCTTCTCGCCGGGCGACAGCACACCGGTGATGGCGGTGCTGCCTGACTTGACGATCGAGCCCATCGCCTTTTCCACGATATTGGAAAGGCCGCCTTTCTTGTTGCCGGGCGTGGTGTTGGCGCTGCGGTCGACACGGCCTTTTTCCAGGTAGCGGTCGTACCAGTCCATCTCGCGGATCATGGCTTGCGCCACTTCGGGCGTGGCGGCGCGCGCGGTGAGCTGGTCGATGCCGTCGCGCACCTCGGTCACTTCGGAGAACATCACCGTCGCGCCGGCCCGCACCAGCAGGTCGGTGGCAAACCCTACCGCCGGGTTGGCGGTAACGCCGGAGAAGGCATCGCTGCCGCCGCATTGCACGCCCACCACCAGCTCGGACGCCGGGCAGGTCTCGCGGCGGCGCTGGTCCAGCCTGGCGAGATGGGTATGCGCCATGGCCATGATGGAGTCGATCATGCTCTCGAAGCCGACGTGCGCATCGTCCTGCAGGCATACCACGCCAACCTCCACGCTGCCGGCGCCGGTCTGCACGGGCATGGTGCCGGCCGGCATCAGTCGCTCGGGCTGCAGCTTCTCGCAGCCCAGGCTCACCATCATCGCGGTACCGCCGAAGTTGGGGTTGAGCGCGATATTGCGCAGCGTGCGGATCGGCACGATGGCGTCCGGCGCGTCGATGGCGACGCCGCAGCCATAGGTGTGCTCCAGGCCGATCACATCGTCCACGTTGGGATACTTCGGCAGCAGCTCTGCCTTGATGCGGCGCACGGCATGCTCCACCACGCCCGCCACGCACTGCACGGTGGTGGTGATGGCCAGGATATTGCGCGTGCCCACCGAGCCGTCCGGATTGCGGAAGCCTTCGAACGTATAGCCTTCGAGCGGCGGCAGCGGCGCCGCGGCGCGGGTGCCGATAGGCAGGTCGTGCAACTCGGGAGCCACCGGCATCTCGGTCACGCGTTCGTTGATCCAGCTGCCCCTGGGCAGGTCGCGCAGCGCATAGCCGATCACCACGTTGTAGCGCACCACGGCGTCGCCGGCCTTGAGGTCCGACAGCGCCACCTTGTGGCCCTGCGGCACGCGCTCGCGCAGGGTCAGCCCGCACGGGAACACCGTGCCTTCGGGCAGGCCGCCGTCATTGGCGACAATGGCCACGTTGTCCTGCTCGTGGATGCGGATGTACAGCGGGGTGCCCTGCACCTGCGCGCTCGCCTGCGCGGCGCCTTGCTGTTCTACTTTGATATCGATGACCGACATGACTTTCTTCCTTGCCAGATACTTGCCGCGCCCCGCTMAGGGGTGCTTGAGTTCAACGCGCTTGATTTCCTTGACGATCACCAGGTAGCTGATCACGGTCACCAGCGCATTGGCGCCGACGAAGACCAGCGCGCCGTTGAACGAACCCGTGGTGCCAAGGATATAGCCGATCACGATCGGCGTGACGATGCCGGCAATATTGCCGAACATATTGAAAATGCTGCCGGCCAGGCCGATCACTTCCTTCGGCGCCGTATCCGCCACCACCGCCCAGCCCAGCGCGCCGATGCCCTTGCCGAAGAAGGCCAGCGCCATGAAGCCCACCACCAGCCACTCGCTGTCCACATAATTGCAGGCCACCATGCTGACCGAGAGCAGCATGCCGGCGACGATCGGCACCTTGCGCGCCACCGTCAGCGAGTAGCCGCGGCGCAGGAACATATCCGAGATCACACCGCCCAGCACGCCGCCGAGGAAGCCGCAAATGGCCGGCAGCGACGCCACGAAGCCAGCCTTGAGGATCGACATGCCGCGTGCCTGCACCAGGTAGACCGGGAACCAGGTCAGGAAGAAGTACGTCAGCACGTTGATGCAGTACTGGCCCAGGTACACACCCAGCAGCATGCGGTTGGACAACAGCTGCTTCACATAGAACCAGCGCGCGCCGGCCGGCTCTTTTGCCTTTGCCTTGCCGGCATCGCCGCTCATCTCGATCAGCCCGCCGCCTTGCGCGATATAGTCGAGCTCGGCGCGGTTCACCGACGGATGCGTGGCCGGGCTGCGCACGACCTTGAGCCACAGGCCCGCCAGCACCATGCCGAGCACGCCCATCCACATATAGACATGGTGCCAGCCGAGCGCATGCGTGAGCCATGCCATCAGCGGCGTGAACAGCACCGCGGCAAAGTACTGGGCGGAATTGAAGATGGCCGACGCCGTGCCGCGCTCGGCCGTGGGGAACCAGCTCGCCACGACCTTGGCATTGGCCGGGAAGGCGGGCGACTCAGCCAGGCCCACGGCAAAACGCAGCACGAACAGCGTGGTGACGGCCGCGCCGACCGTGGCGAAGACGCCGAGGAAGCCCTGCAGCAAGGTAAACAGCGACCACAGGAAGATGCTGCAGGCATAGATGCGACGCGCGCCGAAACGGTCAAGCAGCCAGCCGCCCGGGATCTGCGCCATCACATAAGCCCAGCTGAAGGCAGAAAAGATAAAGCCCATCTGCATGGCGTCGAAGCCGAACTCCTGGCGCATGGCCGGGCCCGTGATGGAAAGCGTGGCGCGGTCGGCGTAGTTCACCGTGGTCACCACGAAGATCATCAGCAGGATCCAGTAACGGACATTGCTGCGGCGGGTGGCCGCTCCGGCCACGCTTAAGGTATTGCTGAGATTCATGGGGTCTCCGGCAGGGCCGGCAGCGCGAAGAAAAGCCCAACCATCCGGTGCGGGCCATCTCGGGCCTGCTGCCGGCCTCGTGATATGTCATCGTATGACCGGAATTATAAGCACGGGGTTCAGCCATGCTGCTCAGTGTTTACCCGAGGAAAGCTGGATTAGCGGATCGGAGGCCTGATCGAAGGCCTGGCCCGCGCCGAGGCGCGCGGCCCGGAACTCGAACGCTTCCGGGAAGCCTTACCGCACAAGGCTTTCAGCCAGCTTTCACCGCCCTGCACAGGACTGCCGGCCTGCCGTGCGACTGCCCGCCCCCAGCCGCAAGCTACTAGCGACCGCCGCCGTCCCCGTGCCCTCATCTTTGCAAATGAACGTCCCAGGTGACAAATCCACTTGCACAAATCCAATCTCAGTTGTACGATGACATATCTCAAGGATGTGCGACCCGCCGGGAAGCACTCGGAGCCAACTGACCTAACCCTTGCCCTTGCGGCGCTCAGGACCAGCCATCATGACCACACCACAAGAACTCAAGCAGATCGTCTCGGAAGGCCTGCTTTCCTTCCCCGTGACCGACTTCGACGCGCAAGGCAACTTCCGTCCCGACACCTATGTCGAGCGCCTCGAATGGCTGGCTCCCTACGGCGCCACGGCGTTGTTCGCCGCGGGCGGTACCGGCGAATTCTTCTCGCTGACCCCGGACGACTATTCCAATGTGATCCGCACCGCGGTGGAGACCTGCGCCGGCAAGGTACCCATCCTGGCGGGCGCGGGCGGCCCGACCCGCATGGCTATCGCCTATGCCAAGGAAGCACAGCGCCTGGGTGCCAAGGGCATCCTGCTGCTGCCGCATTACCTGACCGAAGCCTGCCAGGACGGCATTGCCAACCATATCGAGGAAGTCTGCAAGTCGGTCAGCATCGGCGTGATCGTCTACAACCGCGGCAACTCGCGCATCAATGCGGAGATGCTGGAACGCCTGGCCGACCGCTGCCCCAACCTGATCGGCTTCAAGGACGGCGTGGGCGAGATCGAGCACATGGTGCGCATCCGCCGCAAGCTGGGCGACCGCCTGTCCTACCTGGGTGGCCTGCCGACCGCGGAAGTCTATGCTGCCGCCTACAAGGCGCTGGGCGTGCCGGTGTACTCCTCGGCGGTGTTCAACTTCATCCCCAAGACGGCGATGGACTTCTACCGCGCCGTCGCAGCCGACGACCACGCCACCACCAACCGCCTGATCGACGAGTTCTTCCTGCCGTACCTGGATATCCGCAACCGCCGCGCCGGCTACGCCGTGAGCATCGTCAAGGCCGGCRCCAAGCTGGTCGGGCATGATGCGGGTCCGGTGCGCGCGCCGCTGACGGACCTGGACGAGCAGGAACTCGCGCTGCTCGACGCGCTGATCAAGAAGCTGGGTCCGCAGTAAAGGGACCATCCGGCGGGCCGTCCACGGTCCGCCGGCTCTCTTCGTCGGAACCTGTCCGGGTTCCGGCAATTGCAATTCCTCCCGTTTCCCTCCCCTCTTCCGTCTCCCCCTTCCCGCCAGCCCAGTTGCCGGCCTGGCTCTCCAGCCGTGCCCGGATGAAATCCATCAGCGTGCGCGTGGCCAGCGTCGGAAAGCGATTGGGCGCGGTCAGCATATAGATGCTGTCGCCCACGCCTTCGGGTTCGTACTGCGGCAGCACTTCGACCAGCTCGCCGCGCGCGATCTGGCGCCACACGGCGTAGCGCGGCAGCAAGGCGATGCCGAGCCCGCCCGTTACCGTCTCGACCAGGAAGGGATAGTCGCCCGACTGGATACGCGGCGCGACGCGCAGCATCAGCTGCGTGCCGGCCATCTTCAGCTTGAGGTCGAAGCGCCGGCCCAGGGAGGCGGGCGCGATCAGGTCGCAGCGGGCCAGGTCTTCGGCGCTGCCTGCCGGACCGTGCCGCGCGAGGAACTCCGATGACGCGCACAGGCACCAGCCCACCGCGCAGATCCTGCGGGCCACATGGTCGTCCGGGGGCTGCGAGGTGATCTTGAGCGCCACGTCCACTTCCGCGGAAACCAGGTCACCGATGTAGTCATTGATCAGCACCCGCAGCGAGATCGCCGGGAACTGCCGCGCGAAGTCCAGCAGCACCTGCGCCAGATAGAGATGGCCCAGGCCCGTTGGCAGGCGGATGCGCACGTCGCCCCGCACGCTCTGGCCCAGGCTGTCGATGGAGGCGCCCGCGGCCTGCAGTTCGTCCAGCATGCGCACGCCGTGGCCATAGAGCAGGCGGCCAGCCTCGGTCAGTTCGACATGCCGGGTAGTGCGGCGCATCAGTTGCGCGCCCATATGCTGCTCCAGCGCCTTGAGGCGCCGCGAAACGTTGGAGCGGGTCATGCCGCCACGCGCGGCGGCGGCCGTGAGGGTCTTCGATTCGACCAGCGTGACAAACAGCCGGATCAGGTTCAGGTCGAGTTGCCCGAGAGTATTGTCAATCATGAATCAACACGGATGGCACAGTTTGGCGGATTGTTACGGCGGGAGCTACGCCTTAGCATAAGCCATCCCCAGCCACCTGACGATTCCCGGCGCGATAACGATGGCCCAGACACAACTCACGCAAACCGCTCCCTCCTCCGCACCGCCTTCGGCCGCGCTTGCCGACCTGCCGTTTGCCGGCCTGCGCGTGCTCGACATCAGCCAGGGCATTGCCGGGCCGTACTGCGCGCATATCCTGTGGCAACAGGGCGCCGAGGTCATCAAGGTCGATCCGCCCGCGGGCGACTGGGGCCGGCATGTCGGCGTGGTGCGCGGCGACCACAGCGCGCTGTCGGTGGCCTACAACGGCGGCAAGCGCGGCGTCTGCATCGATGCCGCGACCGACGCCGGCAAGGCCTTGCTGTTCGACCTCGCCCTGCAGGCGGACGTGGTGGTGCAGAACTTCCGGCCGCGGGTGGCCGAGCGCCTGGGCGTGGGCTATGYCGCGCTGGCCGCGCGCCATCCTGCGCTGGTCTACGTCTCCATCAGCGGCTACGGCGCCGATGGCCCCTATGCGGAGCACCCCGCCTCGGACTCGGTCATGCAGGCCGACAGCGGCCTGATGTTCACCAACCGCCTTGCCGACGGTACGCCGCGCCGCATCGGCATGCTGCTGGCCGATGCCGCTACCGGCCTCTACGCGGCGCAGGCCTGCGCCGCCGCCCTGTGCCGGCGCTTCCGCACGGCGGGCACCGGCGCCCATGTGGAACTGAGCCTGTTCGACGCCTGCTGTGCCTTGCAGGCCAACAATATCCTCGAATACGCCATCCAGGGCACGGCGGCGGCCGGTCCGGTCAGTGCGCCCAACGGCGTGTTCTCCACCCGCGACGGCAACCTCACCCTGCTCGCCCTCAATAATGCGCAGTTCGGCCGGCTCTGCCAGGCGCTCGGCCAGCCCGGCTGGGCGGCGGACCCGCGCTTTGCCGACAATGCCAGTCGCATGGCCCATGCCGGCTGGCTGCGCGACGCGGTGGCGGCTTGCCTGGCCCGCGAAAGCACGGCGCACTGGCTCGGCGTGTTCCAGGCGCACGATGTCCTCCACGCGCCGGTGCGCGACCACCGGCAGGTGCTGGACCATCCGCAGGCAGTGCAGCAGGGCACCTTCCAGCAGATCGACCAGCCGGGCCTCGGCATGCTGCCGTTCGCCGGCATTCCCGCCAGGAGCCTGCGCCGGCTGGCCGGCGCCGCGCCTCGCATCGGCGAGCACACCGAGGCCGTGCTGCGGGAATGGGGCGTGACCCAGGATCATCTCGACCGCTACCTGGCTGCCGGCGTGGTGCGGCAGGCGGCGCCGGCAACGGGCACCGAAGCATGATGCGCGCCCTGCTCTGCGACCAGTTCGGCGCGCCGGAAGACGTGCGCGTGGCGGACATTCCCGCACCCGAGGCCATCGACCCGCATGCGGTGGTGATGGCCGTGGACTATGCCAGCGTCAGCCACGCCACCGGCCTGATGGTGGCCGGGCGCTACCAGACCAGGCCGCCGCTGCCCTTCGTGCCGGGCACCGAGGCGGTGGGCCGCGTGGTCGCCTGCGGCACGGCCGTGACACGCTTGCGCCCCGGCGACCGCGTGGTGGCGATTGCCGACTGGGGCTGTTTTGCCGAACAGGTGTGCCTGCCCGAATACACGGTCTACCCCATACCAGATGAAGTCGACGCGCTGCAGGCGCTGCCGGTCCCGCTGTCCTACGGCACCGCCTACTGCGGCCTGGTATGGCGCTGCGCGCTGCAGCCCGGCGAAACCGTGCTGGTACTGGGCGCCGGTGCCGGCGTCGGCCTGGCGGCGGTGGAGATCGCCCGCGAGCTCGGCGCGCAGGTGATTGCCTGCGCCAGCACCGAGGCCAAGCGCGAGGAAGCGCTGCGGCGCGGTGCGGCGCACGCGCTTGCCCCCGAAGACCTGGCGGCGGCCGTCAAGCGCGTGACGGGCGGACGCGGCGCCGACGTGGTGGTCGACCCGGTGGGCGGCGATCTGTTCGATCAGGCGCTGCGAGCGGCCGCGCCCAATGCGCGGCTGCTCAGCATCGGCTTCGCCAGCGGGCGCATCCCGCAGGCACCGCTGAACCTCATGCTGGTCAAGAACCTGACCCTGCACGGCTTTTTCGTCGGCCGCTATATCGGCTGGACGCCGGCCAACGAACGCGCGCAGCACGCGCCCGCCTTGCAGGCGGTGATGCAGACGCTGTACGCCTGGGCCGGTGCAGGAAAGATACGCCCGACCGTATCGAAGGTATTCCCGATGACCGGGCTGGCCGAGGCGCTGCACGCGCTCGAAGCCCGCCAGGTCGTTGGCAAAGTCGCTATAAGAATCAAGGAGACAGAAACATGCAGAGCCGCATCGAGCCATCCCAGCCTTCCCAACCCCACGCGCCCCGCCGGGCCGTGATCCGGCTAGCGCTGCTGGCGGGCGCCGCCACGGCCGTCGCCGCCCTCGGCGCGGCCCCCGCGCGCGCCGCCGACGACTACCCACAGCGTCCGATCCGCATGGTCCTGCCCTATCCCCCGGGCGGCCCCACCGACCTGCTGGCCCGCGTGGTCGCCGTCAGGATGGGCGACACGCTGGGCCAGACCGTGGTGGTCGACAACAAGCCCGGCGCGAGCGGCATGATCGGCGCCGAGGGCGTGGCCAAGGCCACGCCGGACGGCTATACGCTGCTTGCCAACGCCTCCCTGCACGTGATCAACCCGAGCATCTACGCCAAGATGCGCTACGACGCCTTCCGCGATTTCGTGCCCGTCACGCAGCTGGCGGACGTACCGCTGGTGCTGGTGGTCAACAACGACTCGCCGGTCAAGACCGTGCGCGACCTGATCGCCTATGCCAAGGCACGCAACGGCAGCCTCAACTTCGGCTCAGCCGGCAATGCCTCGGCCCAGCAACTGGCCGGCGAATCGTTCAAGATCGCCGCCCATGTCTCCATGCAGCACGTACCGTACAAGGGCAGCTCGCCCGCGCTGACCGACCTGATGGGCGGACAGATCCAGTTGATGTTCGATTCGATGCCGTCCGCCATGCCCTTTATCAAGGCCGGCAAGCTGCGCGCGGTGGCGGTCACCACGCTCAAGCGCGCACGCGCGCTGCCGGATGTGCCCACGGTGGCCGAATCGGGCCTGCCGGGCTTCAATATCAGCACGTGGTATGGCCTGTGGGCGCCGCGCGGCACGCCCGCCCCGGTGGTGGAAAAACTGGCGGCGAACGCGGCGCAGGCCTTGCGCCAGCCGGATGTGCAACGGCAGTACGCCGACATGGGCGCCGAGCCGGTGGGATCGTCGCCCGCGGAATTTGCCCGCTATACGGTGGCCGAAGGCAACAAGTGGGCGGAGATCGTGCGCAAGTCGGGGGCCCGGGCAGACCAGTAAGGCCCGGCGGGGATCCTGATCCGCGGCGCGGATGGACAGCCCCCTGCCCGGGGCGGGACAATTGCAGCTCCGGTGCCCGCCCCCGCCTCATGAAAACCGTCCCGACCTACTCTCTCTACGGCGTCAACTCGAACGAGCCGCTCCTGGAACAGCTGCATTTCGAGTCGATCCCCGAGCGCAGCGGCGTCAATGACTGGGAAATCAAGCCGCACCGCCACGAGCGTTTTTTCCAGGTGCTGTACGTGCACCAGGGCGGCGGCCGGGCACTGCTCGACGACCGCGAATATCCGCTCGCGAACCGCACCGTGGTAACCGTGCCGCCGCGCTGCGTGCACGGCTTTCGCTTCACCCCGGACGTGGACGGTATCGTCATCACCATGACGGACCATTACCTCCACACCCTGCTGGCCGGCGTGCCGGACACGCTGCCGCTGTTCGAGCGGCCCTATCACGCCAGCTTCGAAGCCGCCGAAGCACGCCCCGGCGAGAATGCGAGCGACGCCACCGTGCTGGCCGGGGCGCTTGGCCTGTTTCGCGCGGAGATGAATACGGTCTCGCTGTGGCGCGGTGCCGCGCTGTCGGCACTGCTGTCGCTGCTGCTGGTCGGTATCGCCCGCCGGATCTCCGTAGCGGGCGAGGCCAGCGCGCAGCCTGCAGGCCGCACCGCGCGCCACTTCCAGCAATTCCAGCAACTGGTGGAAGCGCGTTTCCGCCAGCACCAGGACCTCGCCGGCTACGCCGCCACGCTTGGCATCTCGCCTACCCAGCTCAACCGCATCTGCCAGCAACTGGCCGGGCGCAGCGCACTGCAATTGATTCACTCGCGCCTGGTGGTGGAAGCACAGCGTGACCTGCTCTACAGCGATCTCGACATCAAGCAGATCGCCTCCACGCTGGGTTTTTCCGATGCGGCGTATTTCGCGCGCTTCTTCGCCCGGCAGGTCGGGCAGACGCCGACGGCATTCCGGCAGCACGGCCGCGCGCGGCTGCCGGCGCCGCAGGCGAGCGGCAGCTAGCCGCC
This sequence comes from Cupriavidus sp. 05N40, assembly GCF_056397305.1. Classification (NCBI taxonomy): domain Bacteria; kingdom Pseudomonadati; phylum Pseudomonadota; class Betaproteobacteria; order Burkholderiales; family Burkholderiaceae; genus Cupriavidus; species Cupriavidus sp. 05N40. The sequence continues at coordinate 98 of NZ_JBFTND010000079.1, read as the reverse complement.
AGCGGCGTGGCCTGGCGCCGGATCAGAGCGAGAAACTGTCCGAACGCGCCAGCGGCCAGTACTTCTCGTAGAGCTGGTAGCGGAAGTTGCCGTTGAGC